>JBDTUL010000032.1:0-20974 GCA_040007735.1 Gammaproteobacteria bacterium
AGCAAAGTAACCATAACCAGTGAACTCCGCCATGAGGGAGATGCCGGGGCCAGAGGTGGAGGTCATTGAGCGCCACCGTCTGAAATCCGGCGGAAACCTGCATCAAGAGCCCTCAATCGCCGCGCGGCCGGAAGGCGCAGCCAACTCATCTCCATGCCTGATCTTGTGCTCTTCCATGAAGCTGCGCGTCTCCTCGATAACCCACGCCGCAAACGCCTTGATATGCGGCAACTCCGACTCTTCCTCCCGAGCCACGATGTAATACGAATACTCGGAAGGCACACTCTCTGGCAGCGGCCGCACCAGCTGCCCCCGCGCCAACGCCTCGGCAACAATGGCTTCACGCCCCAAAGCCACCCCGTTCCCATCAATGCACGCCTGCAGCACAAAGTGCGACTGCGAAAACCCATACCCCCGCTCGGGATCCACATCAGTCACCCCAAAGCGTGTGAAGAAACTGCGCCAGTCCAACGTAGCCACGTCATGCAAGAGGTCGAAGCTCTTGAGATCGCTCAGCGTCTTGAGCTGGTGCTTGCCGCTCAGCAGCTTCGGGCTGCACACCGGGAAAATGTCCTCCCGCATGATCTCCTTCACGTTCAGCGCGGGCCACGAGCCGTGGCCGTACCGAATCTCGAGATCCACGCTGCCGCTTGCGAGCGGGTCGGCGTCCTGGCCGAGCGTAGTGAACCGCACGTCGAGATCGGGGTAGCGCTCGCGGAAGCGATGCAAACGGGGCAGCAACCACACGGCAGCGAACGAATCCAGCGCAGCCACCTTCAGAATGCGCGCACCGCCCATGTTGACGACCTTGTTGGTCGCTTCCACCAGGATGTCGAACGCGTTGGTGAGCAGCGGGGCGTACAGCTCGCCCGCCTTGGTGAGCTTGATGGAGCGGTTGAGTCGCTTGAACAGCGGCGTGCCCAGCCAGTCCTCCAGCGCTTTGATCTGGTGGCTGACCGCGGGCGGAGTAACGCCCAGCACGTCGGCGGCTTTGGTGAAGCTCAGGTAACGGGCCGAGGCTTCGAATACGCGCATGGCGACCAGGGGGGGTAAGCGGCGGTTCATGCCAAGGGTCTCTTTGTTTTGAGGTACCTCCGGCAATCATGCCTCAAAAAATGCTCTGGCAGCCTCTCAGCCGCCTCGGACCATTGCGTGTGCTGGCTGTTGCCTTCTCAGCCGCCCGGCGATTGGGCTTCTGGCGTGCCACTCAGCCCAAGAAGCCCTCAATCGCCGGGCGGCTGAAGAGGGTAGTTACTGTCTGGTCTACCAGGGCTTATTGATATCAGCCGGCCGAGCAGGCCCACTCGACGGGGCCGCGGGCGCCGCCGGGCGACCCCATTTCTCACGCAGCCAAAAATAAGGCAGCCCCAGAACAAATACGAGCCCGGAAGGGCTCGAAAGCACCGCCCCCAGCGTACGCACCACCTCGCCCGCAGAAATAGTGATAACCGCATCCATCGAACTGTCAGCCCGCGACTTCAGCACCAGGTCGTTCCCCTGGCGGGCGACCTCGCCGATACCGACGTCCATGTTGGCGAGAGGAGAGTGAACCTTCACGGCGCACCTCGACAGCCGATGCCGTCGACGCCGATCTCAACGCTTGCGCGAGAAGCCTTGTTCGGAGGCCTGCGATGGCGGCCCGTCGCAGCAGCGTCAACGTTGCATCCAACCATGCGCCTTCACCCCTTTTTCAGCGTCCCACGATCCTGCGCGCTCTTCACCCGCTGCGCATGCAGGTTCGCCATGTCGTCAACCGTTTTGCCGGCGGGCGGGGTGAACTGGCCGCGGCCGTAGAGGTTGCGGAACACTTCTTTCACCGGGCCCATCTTGTCCGCCAGCGTGCGCGGCGGCTTGCCGCTGGGGAACTGGTTCGCGGGGTACAGGGGCTTCTCATAGATCTGCCGGAAGCCTTCCGTGCGCAAATCCACCCACGTGTTGTGATTGCAGCGTGAGCGATGCTCGCGCAGGCTTTCAATGTCTATGGTGCAGGCCAGAACCTGCTCCTGCGGGTATGGCGCATGCCTCATCACCATACCGGTGTAATCGATCGCGAGGGAATTGCCGGGGCAGAACGCCTTCGGGTAATACGCGTAGTCCACGGTCCCCCAGTTGGACCCCAGCACGTACGCCATGTTGTCGTGTGCTCGCGTGCGTCGTGTGAACATCCAGAAGTCCCACGGCTGCGAAACGCCTTCAACCTCCTGAAGGGCCACTGGATGGCAAATGACCTCGCACCCGTTGTAACCCAGCGCCCGCGACACCTCGGGCGTACATCCATCATGGCAAGTCATCGTGCCGAGCTTGCCGATCTCGGTATCGATCACCGGAAACAACGTCGCGATGTCGGTTCCAAACACTTCCCGGTATTCATCCAGCAAATCGTGCGGGCTCGTGCCGAGCCCGATGGACGCCGGAATGTGCCACTTGTGATAGCGCAGGACGAGATCGCCCTTCGGCCCGATGATGAACGCCGAATTGAACCAGCGGTCCGGAAACTGCGGCACCTGTTCCACCACACCGCCGCCTGCGATGTAGATGCCGTACTCGCGAGCCTTGTCGGAGAGCACCCGGAATTCCGGCCCGTCAAAGGTAATAGCCTTCTTCATGAAGCTGTCGATGCCGTGCTCTCCCTTGCCCGGCGTGGTCACGCCCTGCAGGAAGTATTCGGGGAACACCACCAGCTTCGTGGGCAGCTCCCATGTGTAGCCGACCCCGAAGTCGATCATCTGCACGGCGCGATCGAGATTGCGCTTGATGCCCTCGCGGTCCTCGGCCACGTGCACATGCGGCTGCATGACGAGGGCGGTGTATTTGTCGATCTTCGGTGCAATCTTGGCGGTCATACAGGCTCCAGGAATCGGTCAGAAGTTCGCGGCTTTCAGGCCCATGTCATCCAGCATCACGCGCGCGGTGATGGTGCCCATGGCGGAAATGCCGCCGCCCGGGTGGCAATGCGGCCCGGTCATATAGAGTTGTTTCACGGGGGATCGGTAGTGTGCGTAGCCTGGGAACGGGCGGAAGTACCCGAGCTGCGCGGCGATGCGCTCGCCACCGTTCGTAGTGCCGTCGACGAAGCTTGGGTTGGCCGCCTCCAGCGTCTCGCGAGTCTCCACGTACATGCCGAGAATGGTGCTGTCATTGATGTTCGGCGCGTACTGCTGCAGCTTCTTCAGCAGCGTGTTCCGCGCATACGACTCACCGATTTCCGCCCAGGTCTGGCCGTTCGCGAGCCAGTTCGACACAAACGTGTCCAGAATCAGCGTGTGCTTGCCGGGTGGCGCACGGGTCGGGTCGAGCAACGTCCAGCATGCCGACCACAGGAAGGGGTCCGTTGGCGGAATCCCCATCGCGATCTCGGCGTAGAACTTGATCATCTGCTGGGTCGAATCCACGATGCGGTGGAACAGGCAGGCGCTCATGTCGGCGCCGTTCAGGAACCGCGGCGCTTCGCTCAGCGCCAGGTGGATGCGGCAAATGCTGATCTTGCCGAAGGAGAACCGGCGCACCATCTGCGTGAAGTCCGGCGCAAGCTTTTGCTCACCCACGAACTTCAGGAACGTTTGTTTCGGCTCCAGCGCCGACACCACCGCGCGCCGCGCTTCGATGACGCGCCCATCTTCCAGCCGCACCCCTCGAGCCTGGTTGTTCTCGACGATGATCTCGGCGATCGGGCAACCCGTCATCACCTTGCCGGCATGCGCTTCCACATAGCGCGCCATGGCGTTCGGCAACTCCTGGCTGCCACCCTCGGGAATCGCCTGCCCAAAAATATGGATCGCCGGAATCATGATGTAGAAGGACTGGCCGGCGCCTTCCTGCTCCGGCAGCACCTGCGGCGCCAGCGCCCAGTTCAGCATCACGGCTTTGATGAAGTCGTTCTCGAAATTCATCTCCACCCAGGCGCGGGCGGAAAGCGAGAACTCCTGCAGGCGACGCAGCCCCGCATGATCTTTTTCCAGCGCGCGCGCCAGCGTGGAAGGCGGCGAGGGCGGTGAGAAGAACGCCTTGAGGAAGCCTTCCTTGATGACCGCGAAGTCGTCGTGCACCTTGCGGTAGCGAGCGGCGTCCGCCTTTGAATAGCGGGCGATGCTCTCGCAGGTGCGGTCGATGGATTTGTGGATCACGATGCCCGGCCCGCCGGAGCGGTCCGGGTGGCCAGTGATGTGATCCTCCGGTGCGAGGTATTTGAGCCCGAACCGCTCGAGCTCCGGCTGAATCGCCTTGAAGTCGGCGTTGCACTGAATCCAGACGTGTGAGGACCCGAAGAGGTCGTGTTTGAAGCCGGGCAGGGTCACTTCGCGGGTGACGGCCCCGCCGCCCACCCATGGGTTGCGCTCAACCACGCACACCGATAGCCCTTCGCGTGCCAGCGTGGCTGCGCACGCGAGGCCATTGACGCCGCCTCCGGCCACCACCACGTCGAATACCGTCATCCCATCATTATCGGCGCGAAGCCGCGGGTATCAGGTGAGTCTTCGTAAATGGGCCAATAAGAATTCGTCATCGGAAAAGAGACGGTCGATCCACTAGGATGACTCTGACCAGGAGCATGTGGGACTTGCGATGCCGGCCCGGGCGTAGCCACGCGCGCAGGCAGGCGGCAAAAACCGCGCTTTTTGCCGCCGGAAACGAAGCTGATGTCCGAAAAAAGCGCCATAGGCGACTTTTTTCCAATGAACAGAGGTATGCATGCCCCATATTGCAGCGGACAACCTCCCGGCCCTTGCCGCAGTGCTCTTTGGCCTCGCGTGGCTGGGTTTCTGGGCAGACCGCCACCCCATCGCGCGCAAGATCTCCGGTGTGCCCTGGGTGCTCACCGGAGGGTTGCTGCTCTCGAACATCGGCATCATTCCGATCGAATCGCCGGCCTATGGGTTCGTGGGGCAATACCTGCTGCCGCTCGGCATCCCGTTCCTGCTCTTCAAGGCCAATTTCCGCACCGTGTTTTCGCAAGGCGGCTGGGTGCTGCCCGCGTTCCTGATCGCAAGCGTCGGCATCTGCGTTGGCGCGGTGCTCGGGTTCTTCCTGTTCGACCTGGGCCCGGAAGGGGCGAAGATCGCGGGAACCTATGCCGGCGCGTTCATCGGCGGCGTCACGGACTTCGTGGCGATCTCGCAAGCCGTGAATATGACGCCAACGACGTTCAGCGTGTCGTTGAGCGCCAGCGCGCCCGCGGCCATTCTCGGGTTGCTGGCGTTGGTGTCGCTGCCTTCCATCGGCATCGTCAGGAAGTGGATTCCCTCGAAGATCATCGACGAACACGAGGCGCAGGAAGTGTCGGCGGAAACGAAGGAGGAGTTCCCGCGATTCCGGCTCGAGCACATCGCCGCAGCCATCACGATCAGCTTTGCGATCTGCGCGGCGTCCGCGGTCATCTGCAAGATCTGGAATCTCGGCACCTATAACCTGTTCGTCATCACGATCATCACGGTGGTGCTGGCGAATCTCGCGCCCCGCCAGTTTGCGAAGCTCGAAGGCGATTTCGCCCTGGGCATGCTCTGCATGTACGTGTTCTTCGCAATGATCGGCGCCGGCACGGATGCGGTAGCGTTCATGAAAGCGGCGCCCATCCTGTTCGTCTACTGCACGTTCATGATCGCCGTGCACTTCGTGGTGGTGCTGGCGGTGGCGCGGCTGTTCAAGCTCGACCTGGCCGATGTGATCATGGGCTCGGCGGCCGCAATCGTTGGGGCTGCAGCCGCGGCGGGCATCGCTTCGGCCAAAGGCTGGAAAACCCTGGTGACGCCGGCCATCGCCGTGGGCATGTTCGCCAAGGTGATCGCGAACTTCATCGGCATCGCCATCGTGAAATGGCTTAGTTAGCCCGGCGCCCGGGCTGCGCGTACCTCAGCGCCAGGCCGCGGGTTCCATCTCTGGGGCGCTTCGATGACGTATGCAACGGCGCGTTGAGATGCCACACTGTTCGCCGGAACATCCTCAATGAGGAAGGCGTAACTATCAGCACCTCGCGTCGTCAGACCGTGCAGCAGACACAGGTCACAGATCTGGAGCGTCTGCTCCTGGACGGGCCAGGGCCCGACGGAGAAATTCCGCTGTGCTACGCGCTGGCCCGCGAATTCGAGGATCTGGGGCAGTACGCCCGCTCGTTCGCGTATCTGAAGCGCGGCGCCGACGCACGCCGCCGTCAGCTCGACTATCGAGTCGAGATGGACGAGAGCGCCATCGCAGAGATCGTGCGTGTTTTCGATGCTCCGCTGCTGGAGCGCGCACCCCAAGCGCGCGCGGGCGCCGGGCCGATTTTCATCGTTGGCTTGCCACGCACCGGCACCACACTGGTCGACCGCATTCTGAGTTCGCACAGCGAGGTGTCCAGTCTTGGCGAAATCAACGATCTGCCGCTCGCCCTGACGCGCGCGGCTGACGAGGCGCCGAGAACGCCTGGCGTGGCCAAAGAGAGTTCGCTCCAGCGCACCTCGCAAGCGGATTTCGCGGCGCTCGGAGCAGACTACCTGCGGCGTATCGCAGGGTATGGGGCAGGCAAGGCGTTCCTCATCGACAAGACGCCGCTGAATTTCCTGCATATCGGTCTCATCCGGCTGTCGATGCCCACTGCGAAGATCCTGCATCTGTCGCGACATCCGCTCGACAGCGGGTATGCCATGTACAAGACGCTGTTTCGCGCGGGTTACCCGTTCTCCTACGATTTGAGCGATGTCGGCCGGTACTACCTGGCGTATCACCGCTTGATGGATCATTGGCGCTCGCACCTGCCAGAGGGGTTTCTGGACGTGCACTACGAAGACCTGGTGCGAGACCCGGAAGTGCAGAGCCGGCGCATCGTCGACTGGTGCGGCCTCGAGTGGCAGCCGCAGTGCCTCGCATTTCACAGCAATCCTTCGCCTGCCGCGGCGGCAAGCGAAGGGCAGGTTCGCGAGCCACTGCACTCGCGATCGGTAGGTCTCTGGACGCGCTATCGAATGGAGCTTCAGCCGCTGTCCCAGGTGCTGGCGCCCGCAGGGCTGGATTACGAATGAAGCTGGCGGGCGCCGCCGCCCTGATTCTTGCGATGTTCGCGCCGGCCTTTGCGAATGCGCGCGAGCTGGATCGTGTATTCCTGTTCGGGAGCGCCCCGTTCGCGGCGCCCGCCGCCACGGCGGAATTCACACCGCCGCCGAACGCGATGCCGGCGCGCTCGCACGTGGAGGGCCGCCTGCGACTGCTGCCCCAGGGCAGGCAGGAGCACGTTCGCGTCTTCCACGATGATTACTTCTATGCCGGCGTGATGGGCGCGGGCGTCAAACATCTGCCGGATTTCGATTTCGAATTCGTGCAGGACGGCGCCGCGCTCATTCCGGTGCGTCGGGGCCCGCAACAGGGTACGCAGCGGCATTGGGAATGGGTGCTCGAGCCCGGCGCCATCTGGAACGACCCACAGGACGGCGAGGCCGACCGAGTGGTGCTGCCATTCTCCTTGCAGGAGCGCAACGCGAACTGCCTTCACAACGGGTTGCTCACGTTCCTGCTTGCCGCGGACGGCAAGGTGTCCCGGGTCGCGTATCAGATCGGCAGCGAGACCTGCATGTATCTCAAAGCCGATCTCTGGGGTACGTTCGGCGCCGAATACGTGCCGCAGAGACTGCCGAACGGGGAAGCCGTTGTCGCGGCTCATCGGCGTGAAGTAGCGGCGCGCCTGCCCGTGAAGCCTATCGAGTCGCTGGGTGTGGATCATCCGGGTGCGGCGGCGGCAGAGTTCGGCAACCCCGCGGAAGTGCCCCCCGAAGACATGACCGCATTCGGTTTCGTCATCGACGGCACTCACTACGTGGGCGGCTGCATGACGCGCTTCGGGCCGCACCCGTTCTGCGCTGAGATCGATCTGCCGTCGTACTCACTGGCGAAAACGCTGGTCGCCGGTTTCGCAGCCATGCGGCTCGAGAAACTGTATCCCGGCGTCCTCGCGGCGCGCATCGGCCAGTACGTGCCCGAATGTGCTCGCGCATCGTGGCAGGGCGTCACGTTCGAGAACGCGCTGGATATGGTCACGGGCAACTACTCATCGCCTGTCGACCAGGTGGACGAGGCTGAACTCAGCCTCACGAAGTTCTTCGGCACGGAGAGTCACGCCGCCCGGATCAAAGTGTCCTGCCGATACTTTCGCCACCAGTCCGCGCCGGGCACGCAGTGGGTCTATCACACGTCCGACACTTACGTGCTTGGCACGGCTCTGCAGGCGTTCGTGCACGAACACATGGGCGCGGAACGAGATGTCTATCAAGACGTGCTGGTCGGGCCTCTGTGGCATGCGCTGGGCCTGAGCCCGCTGCCCGATACCACCCGACGCACGCGCGACGCTGCCGCGCAGCCGTTTACGGCGTATGGCCTCACGCTGTTGCCCGACGATGTCGCGCGCATCGGCGTTTTTCTGACGCGCGATCACGGCCGCTTGCAGGGTGAGAGTTTCTTCGACGAGCCTGCGTTCGAATCGGCCATGCAGCGCACGCCGGAAAATCGCGGCGTCGTCTCGGTCGATGAAAGCTTTCGCTACAACAACGGCCTTTGGGCGCACGATGTCAGCGGCTATATCGGCTGCAGCTCGCCGGTGTGGGTGCCTTACATGGTGGGGTATGGCGGTATCACCGTGCTGCTTCTGCCGAATGACACCGTGTACTACTACTTCAGCGATGGCGGCGTGTTCAGCTGGTCCCGCGCCGTGGCTGAGGCAAATCGCATCCGAACGCTGTGCCCGTCGACGAAGTAAGCGCGCTCGCTACGTCGCAAGCCGGCGCTCACTCCGCCGCAACATCCGACAGGAATCGATGCAGGAACAGGCGGGCCTTTTCCCAGTCCCGCTGCACGGTGCGCTCGGAGAGTCCCCAGAGCTCGGCGATCTCGATGAATGAGAAGCCGCTGAAGTATTTGAGATCGACCACTTCGGCCAGACGGGCATCCACCTCCGCGAGGCGGTCCACCGCATCCCCCAGCCGGTCGAGCTCGGCGCACTCGGCCACCTGCTCGGGAATTTCAGTCGGAAGCGAGGTGATCTCGAAGCCAGCGCCACGCTTGAGGGTGCAGCGGCTGCGCGCATAGTCGATGATGAGGCCGCGCATGGCGCGGGAGGCATAGGCGAGGAAACGCGCCCGGTCCGGAAAGCGAACGCCTTCCCGATCGTGCAGATTCAGATACGCCTCATGCAGCAGCGTGGTGGCGCCCAGCGTGAGAGCGGGGCCTTGCCGGCGCAGCTCGCGGCGGGCCAGGCTGTGCAGCTCGCCGTACAGCGACTCGAACAATTGCCGCCGGTGCACGTCATCCTCGCTGCCGGGTCCCGAGGCGGGTAACGGCAGGGCTCGTTCCTGAGGCAAGGATCTCTCCGCTGATATCTGAAGCGCCGCCATACTAAAAGATGCGAACCTCAGGCTTCAAACCTGATGACGGATCCACGGCCGAGGCCGTAACCTGTTGTTTCCAAAGATTCCCCCGACAGGGTCTCGCGCTGTTCGACCGCATCGGCCCGAGGCGGCTCAAAGCAGCGTCCTTCTTGTGTTCCCGGGGCGCGGGCGAAGGTTCAGTTACCTCGCGCGACATGGGCTTGCGGCCAAGCTCAGGTTCGGTGGTCCCGCATCAGCCCCCAGGTGGCGAGAATGGCGATCACGGTGCCGCTGGCGATGCTGTTCCAGGAGGCCAGGTAATCGTCCACGTAGTTGAAGATCCAGGGCGAAAACGTCAGCCACAGGCCGAGAAGCAGGTGGGCTACCCGGAACGCATGCGCCTCGCCGATGAACACCAGCCTCATGGCCGCCAGCACCACGACGCTGCCCCCGACGATGAAATAGTTCCAGACGGTGGCGGGGCTGACGCCGAGCGGGGGGTACAGGAACGGCGAATCGAGCACCCACAGGCCGACGATGAGGCGCATGGCGTTCGCCACGGTGAGTCGATCGATCTTGCGGGGCATGCCTTTCATCTGCATTCGGGTTCGGTAGCACATCTGAAGGCCCTTCGCTTGCGCCTGTGTTCCCGCCCCGATGACTCCCTTGAAGATGCTGGTGCGACCTCCACGATCCGGCAGGGGATTATCGCCCAGGGCCAGGCCTTCCGGCACTCCTTAGATATCTGCCCATGGAGTCTCGAATCAACGACTAATTGCGACCAGGCACACAAATGTATGACCGCCTCACGTCGTACGATCCCGGGGAAATGTTAACAAGCCGAAATTACAGCCTGACCTGGGCTTTGCTGTGTGTTGCCGGGGCACTTTTTTGGGTACAGCCCGTGGCTGCCGCGGATGAAAGGCCGCCCGTGCAGGTCGAGTCGGCCGCGCCCGCTGTGGCCGCGCCTGCCGTGGCCGCGCCGGGCGTGATTGCGCCCGTTGCCGAGGAGTTTCCGGCGGCTTTCGTTCAGGGCCTCGCCTCTATCCGCCGCGGACAGATCAACCAGGGCATCAATCTGATCGAGCCGCCGATTGCCGATGCGCTGGCCGTGAACGATCTGACCCGGGCGGAGCGGTTGCTGAACGAGTACGCCGATGTGCTGAGGCGCTCGGGTTTCCTGGTGGCGGCACTCGAGATTTCCCGCAGGCACGAAGCGGTTGAGAAACGAAAGGTCGCGGCGGAACGCGATCAGTTGCTTCAGGAAGCCACTGCCAGATTTGATGAACAGCTGAAGGCTCGCGAGATGGCGTACGAGGAGAGCCAGGCTGCCCTCAGCATCTCTCGCAACAAGACCCGCCATCTTCGCCAGCAGCGGGCGCGCGCAGGCGCGTGTTTCCTCGCCGGCATGTGCGCGATTCTTCTGTGGGCGATGGTCAGGGTGCGCAAGACGCGTGAGCGAGCGCGGTTCATCGAAGAGAACGACGCGCTCACCGGGCTTCGTAACCGGCGGTACTTCAACGAGCAGGTGCTGGCGCGCGAGGGCAACCGTCCGTTCGAGGGCTGCCTCCTGCTGGTGGATCTGGATCACTTCAAACGCATCAATGAGACGCTGGGGCATCCGGCGGGCGATGCGGTGCTCGCAGCGATCAGCAAGCGGCTGTCGACCACGCTCGACGGTGACGGCACGCTCGTTCGCTGGGGCGGTGAGGAATTCCTCGGGATGATGGCGGCGATGTCCGAGACCGAGGCCGGAGTCGCTGCGCAGAGACTGCTGCATGCGGTTCGAGAGACGCCGGTCATGTGGAAGGACAATGCCATTCAGTGCACCATCTCCATCGGCTTCGCGCGCTTCCCGATACCGGGGGCGGCCACTAACATCTCGCTCGACAACGCCATCAGCCTGGTCGACAAGGCACTGTATGAAGCGAAGCAGCGGGGCCGCGATCGCGCATGCCACATTCGCCACGTGCAGGCCCGCAACGATCTCGACCTGACGATGATTGGTGCGGATTTCCAATCCGCTGCCGCGGATCGCAGGGTTCAGCTGGCGGAGATTCTGGGCGCAGCGGCGTAATTGTTTTGTTGCGAACGGGATTGCTCCCAGCCGCCCGGCGGCTGAGGGCTACTTGGGGTTTGGCTTCAGAATCAAGAGCCCTCAACCGCCGGGCGGCTGGGAGCGTTCAGTACGGTTACGAGGCGTTTCCGTTCCCGTCGTGCAATTCCAGGATCTGCGTGCATTTGGCGAGCGCTGCCCGCAGCGTCACCTTCTCGAGCGCCGTCAGAGGCGCCAGCATCACCAGTTCCAGCTGCCTCACGGCCGCATCGCATGCGCTCATCGCTTCGACGCCGCGTTCCGTGAGCAGAAGCTGCACGATGCGCCCATGAGAGGCGGACGCCCGCCGCGACACGAGCTTTCGCTCCTCCAGCCCCTGCACCACCTCATTCATAGCCTGCGGTGAAATGAACGCGCGGCTCGCAAGCTGCGCATTCGACAGCTCCCCCCGGGTGTGCAGCACCGACAGGGTGGTGTACTGCGCGATGGAGAGCTTGAACGGGCGCAAGGCCTCACTGAGGCGCCGGCGCAACGCCCGATCCATGCGGCCAAACAGATAGCTCACTTCCGGGCGGCGCTCGACCGCACGGCGGGCAGCGGCCGGGGGCTGCAACCGGCCAGCAGGGCGTTTCGCCACGCGGCCACTCGCCATCTTTATTTCTCCGCCAATCTCAGGTAACCTGAGAATAACTCAGGGAGCCTGAGATTGCATCCTCGCCCTCACGAACGGAAGAAATCCCATGACTGATCCCCAAGACGTCGTTGCCTTCAAGGTGGAGAACCGCATCGCCTGGGTGAGCTTCAACCGCCCCGAGAAGCGCAACGCGATGAGCCCTACGGTGAATCGCCGCATGCTGCAGGTTCTGGACGAGCTCGAGTTCCGTGAAGATGTCGGCGTGCTGGTGCTCACCGGTGCCGGCGATTCCTGGTCCGCGGGCATGGATCTCAAAGAATATTTTCGCGAGACCGAAGCGCTGGGCCTGAAGGGCACGCGCAAGGCGCAGTCCGAAGCCTATGCCTGGTGGAAGAAACTGCGCTGGTACCAGAAGCCCACCATCGCCATGGTGAATGGCTGGTGCTTCGGCGGCGGCTACGGGCCGTTGTTCAGCTGCGATCTCGCTATTGCTGCCGAAGAGGCCACGTTCGGTCTTTCGGAGATCAACTGGGGCATCCTGCCGGGCGGCGGCGCCACCAAGGTGGCCGTTGATCTCATGAGCTATCGTGATGCGATGTATCACGCGATCACCGGCGAGGGCATCAGCGGCAAGAAGGCGGCCGAGTGGAAGCTCGTGAACGAAGCTGTGCCGCTGGCGAAGTTGAAGACGCGCGTGCTCGAGATTGCCGAGGTGCTTCTCAAGAAGAACCCCGTCACCGTGAAGGCCGCGAAAGATGCCGTGCGCCGCGTGAAGGAAATGACCTACGAGAACGCGGAGGACTACCTCATCCGCGCGCAGGAAGCCGCCAACTTCTTCGACAACGACGGCCGCAAGGAAGGCATCCGCCAGTTCATCGACGAGAAGAGCTACAAGCCGGGCCTCGCCACTTACGATGTGAAGAAGAAGGGCTGAGCGGTACGCGGGCGCCGCCTGCTGAAATCGCGCCGGGGCTCGGGTGCGAAGAGGGTTTCGGGCACGTCAAAACGCAGGATGCGTTTTGTCGAGCCTCCGATGGACTCCGATGGACCGGTCCAGCGGGCGGTGCGCGAAATCCTCTTCGCATCCGAGGCGCCGCTTACGCAATACCCTCTCTACTGCGGCTTCAGCAGATCCCGCAGCAAATGCTTCTGCACTTTGCCTGCCGCGGTTCGGGGCAGGGCCGCGACAATCTCAAATCGTTTGGGCACCTTGAAGCGCGCGAGGCGGCTGCGGCAGTGGGCATCGAGCGTCGCGGCGTCCAGCGTGGCGCCGGGCGCCGGGACAACGACCGCGCAGCCGACTTCGCCCCACTGCGCGTCGGGAATGCCTATCACGGCCACGTCGCCGACCGCATGCAGCTCCACCAGCGCGGCTTCGATCTCTGCGGGGTAAACATTTTCGCCGCCGGAGATGAACATGTCCTTGATTCGGTCGATGATGCTGTAGAAGCCATCCGCATCGCGCACAGCGACGTCGCCTGTGAGAAACCAGCCGTCCTTGAACGCAGTCTGATTCAACTCAGGTCGGCGCCAGTAGCCCGGTGTTACGTTCGCGCCGCGCACCCATATTTCTCCTGCTTCGCCAGTGCCCGCTTCGCGGCCGTCCGCGGTCATGAGTTTCATCTCGACAGTGAGGTGCGGCATTCCTACGGCGGTGGCATGGGCTCTTACGCGCTCCATGTCGCCCACGGGTTGTGCAACGGCCGAGCAGATTTCGCTCATGCCCCAGCCGTTGATCATGGGCACGCCGTCATCGAGCCAGCGAAGCACGTGCGCCGCCGGGTTCGGCGCGCCGCCGGTGATGAATGCAGTGAGATGCGCGAGCTTGCGGCCATCGAACCCCGGCAGTTGACGCAACGTCATGGCCATTTGAGTGACCGCGAAATAGTGCGTTATGCCCAGTGCCCGGTCGGCGAGCCGATCGTACGTGCTCTGCGCCTCGAATTTCTGGCTGATCAGCACTGTTCCGCCCACCAGCAATGGCACGCGCGCGGCGGCGAACAGACCCGCTGTATGAAACATGGGCATTTCGCACAGGAACACCGAATCTGCGGAACACCGTGTGCCGAGCGCCAGATTCAGCGCGCCGGCAAATGCGTTGAGCTGAGTGACTATGACGCCCTTGGATTTGCCCGTAGTGCCCGAGCTATAGAGCAGCGTAATCGGTGCGTCGGGTGGGATGGCCACACCTTGCCCCGGGTTGGAGGGCGCAGGCGATGCGGCCATTCGCGCAGTGAGCCCGCTGCTCGAGTCGTCCAGCGGAATGCGCGGAGTCGCGTCGTCGCCGGCCAACTCTATGAACGACGGCTCGACTGCAACCAACGCGGGCTCGCTGTCCTTGAGCATGAACGCGATTTCTGCAGGGCTCAGCCGCCAGTTCAGCGGAACGAAGATGGCGCCTGCGCGCGCGCAGGCGAAATGCAACGTGAGCATTTCTGCGGAATTACGCGAGAGCACGGCCACGCGCTGGCCTCTTGGGTCGCCAAGCATCTGACGCAGGACATGCGCGGCGCGGTTGATGGCATCGTCGAATTCCGCATACGTGAGGCGGGTATCCGACACCAGGTCTCGCACGGCGAGCTTGTGCGGTGTCGTGCGCGCAAAATGCGCAACGAAGTCGAGCAGAAGGGGCTGTAGAGTGGAAGCGGCCAAACTCATGCGTGCGAAGCCTCGGCTGATATCTGAGAAAAAGCCCGGCCGTCTTCACGCCGTGCTCACAAACGAGATGGTGAGCTTACCTTAGGGGAATCACTCATGTGGACTTACACGCCGCCGCTTCGTGACATCGAATACGTCATCCGCGAGTGGCTCGAGGCGGACCAGGACTGGGCGAAAATCCCGGCGTTTTCCGGCCTCGATATGCCGACGGCGCAGCAGGTGCTTGCCGAGGGGGGCCGCTTTGCGGCCGAAGTTCTCGCGCCGCTGAATGCGAGCGGCGACCTGGAAGGGTGTCACTATCACGAGGGTGTGGTCACCACGCCGAAGGGCTTTCCGCAGGCGTACAAGGAGTATGTCGACGCGGGTTGGCCTTCGCTTGCGTGCTCGCCGGAGAGCGGCGGGCAGGGCCTGCCGCAGCTGCTGAACGCGGCGCTGTTCGAGATGATGTGCGCGGCTAATCATGCGTTCACGATGTATCCCGGCCTGGCTCACGGCGCGTATGAATGCGTGCGGACCAGCGGTTCGGCCGCACTGAAGGATGCGTATCTGCCGCGAATCGTCAGCGGCGAATCGCTCGTGACGATGTGCCTGACCGAAGCGCACGCCGGCAGTGATGTCGGCCTGCTACGCACGCGCGCCGAGCCAGACCCGAGTTCGCAGGCGGCGGACGGCCGCTATCGAATCAGCGGAACAAAGATCTTCATCTCGGGCGGGGCGCACGATCTCACTTCCGAGATTGTGCACCTGGTGCTGGCGCGGCTGCCCGATGCGCCCGCGGGCACCCGGGGCATCTCGCTGTTTCTCGTACCGAGCGCTGTTACGGAGGCTGGCGTCGCGCGGCCGAACTCGATCCGCTGCGACGGCATCGAAAAGAAAATGGGCATCAAGGGCAGTGCCACGTGCGTCATCACTTTCGATGGAGCCGCCGGTTGGCTCATCGGTGAGCCGAATCGCGGGCTCGCCGCGATGTTTGTGATGATGAACTCGGCTCGCCTGCACGTGGCGCTTCAGGGGCTCGCCCACACTGAGGCGGCGTGCCAGAACGCCACGCAATACGCGAACGAGCGGCTGCAGATGCGCGCAGTGAGTCCAGGCGGCGTCGCCCAGAGTGCGGGCCGGCCGAAAACGGGGGCCGATCTCATCATTCAGCACCCGCCCATTCGGCGCGCGCTGCTGGAGTTGCGGGCGTTCACTCAGGGTGAGCGCGCGCTCGGCTACTGGATTGCCCATCTCATAGATCACGCCGAGCAGCACCCGGATGCAGGACTGCGTGCGCACTGTCATCAGCTGGCATCGTTGCTCACGCCGCTCGCGAAAGCTTTCTTCACTGAAAACGGATTCGAGCTGGCCAGCCGGGCCCTGCAGGTATTCGGCGGCTACGGGTACGTGCATGACTACGCCATCGAGCAAACCTTGCGTGATAGCCGTATTCCCCTGATTTACGAAGGCACGAACGAGATTCAGGCGGTCGATCTGTTCGTACGGAAGGTGTTGGGGGATGAGGGGCGGGCGCTTCAGGCTTTGCTGAAGGCCGTGCGGGATGAGGCGGTTGCGTGCGATGGAGTGGTGGGGTGTCGCGAGTTTGCTGACCTGCTGCGGGCGAATGTGTCGGCGTTGGCGGAGGCGGTTGCGGAGGTGGTGAAGCATTCGGCGGCAGACCCGGAGTTGCCTTACCGCGTGGCCGGGGATTTCGTGAGGGCGCTGGGGCTGCTGATGGTGGGGTTTGCGTGGGCAAAGTCTGCGCGGCTGGCGAAGCCGCGGGTCCAGAGCGATGCGTTTTCGCGCGATAAGTGGGTGACGGCGCAATTCTTCTTCGATTACCTGCTGCCCGGGGTGGGGCATCACTTGACGCTGATGGGGGTGGCGCGCAAGGGGTTGGCTTATTTGTGAATGATATCCGGCTGGGAAGCCCTCAATCGCCGGGCGGGTGAGAGCGCTGATTTCGCGCACCGAGCTTGGGCGCCCCGCAGCCGGGTGACCGTCGGGATCCACATTGGTCAAAATGGGATCCCAAATTGACGAGGGGGTGGCGGGTGACTCACTATCGCCGGCACCACCGCTCCGGACTCGCTTTTCCATGGACACACAGCTTGCGCGCGTCACCGTCCGCATCCGCGAGATGATCCTGAGGGGGCGGTTGAAGCCGGGGCAGCGTCTCACCGAGGCCACCCTGGCGGAATTGCTCCACACCTCCCGAACGCCCATTCGCCAGGCGCTGCCTGCGCTGGCCAAGGAAGGGCTGCTGGTGGAGAACGACACCCGCGGCTACGTGGTGCGCACTTTCACCCAGAAAGAGATTCTGGATGCCATCGACCTGCGCGGGGTGCTCGAAGGCCTGGCTGCGCGGCGCATCGCCGAGCGCGGCGCCTCCCGCGACTTCTTCCGCGAGCTGCGGGAGTGCCTGGAGATGGGCGACAAGATCTTTCGCAAGCGCCATCTCGTGGATACCGACGAGGCGTTGTATGGCGAGATGAACGGCCGCTTCCATGCGTTGATCGTGGCGGAGGCGGGCAGCTCCATCGTGGCCGATGCCCTGGCCCGCAACGGGCGCTTCCCCTTCGCCAGCCCCGAGGCTATCGCGTTCGACGCATCAGATATGGAAACGATGCACGACGCGCTGTATTACGCGCACCGCCAGCACCATGCCATCGTCGATGCGCTGGAAAGCGGCCAGAGCGCGCGCGTCGAAGCGCAGATGCGCGAGCACGTGAACACCGTGAAGCAAAGCATCAACATGATGGATCAGCAGCCGCCGGTGCCCGCGTCACCGAAGACGCAAAAGACCGCGACGCGTTAGTTCAACCTGATGCGGTCGCGCAGAGAGTTGCGCAGCAGGAAGAGTCAGGTCATTGCCGGCGGGCGCAGCATGCGCCCGCCGGCAATAAATCACTTATCACCCATCGATCAATCGCCGCCGAAGTTCGCCTTCAGCGTGATGTACAGCTCTCGCGGACGATTGTAGGTGCCCACCATCTCTCCGGCGGCCAGATTGATGGAGCCCACCGTCAGATAGCGATCGTCGGTGAGGTTCGTGGCGCCCACCACCCATTCGTACTTCTCGCCCTGCGTCAGGTAGTGAATGGAGGCATTCACATTGTCCGTGGCCGGGCGATGCAGCTCAGGCGTGTTGAGCGAATCGTTGAACAGCGAGGCGGTGTGCGTGTAGTCCACACCGAAGCGCAGCGTGCCGCCCGTCGGAACCTTCACATCGTACTGAGGGCCGATGTTGTATTTCGACTTCGGCGTCTTCGGCAGCTTGGAGCTGAGAGGAATACCAACCAGCGGATTCACCCTGGTGTACTTGGCATCCATGTATCCGCCCGACAGGTTCAACGAGAAGCCGTAGCCGAGCAGCGCCTGGATTTCGACCTCGATGCCTTTGATGGTGGCATCGCCGCCGTTACGCAGAACCGGTGACGCGCTTTCCTGGAAGTTGAGCTGAATGTCCGTGTACTTACTGTAGAAGACAGCTGTGTTCAGCAGCATGCGATGGTCCAGCAGCTCGGACTTGAGGCCGACTTCCGTCATCTTGTCGAATTCCGGCTTGAACTCCGCATCGGTGCCCGACTGGATGGGATTCGACAGACGCGTGGTCCAACCGCCCGACTTGAAGCCCTTCGACCAGCTCGTGTACAGCAGCACATCGTCTGTGAGCTGGAACTGCGCGCCGATCTTCGGTGTGAAGACGTTGAAGTCCTGCTTCTGCTGGTCCGCCGGGAAGTAGCGCAGCGGCTGGCCGGCAACGGGGAAGCCCAACGCATTCTGGCAAGTGACGGCCGCCGGAATGTTTGGGTCGAAATGCAGGTTCGCCGGATCGCTCGGCGGGTTACACCCGCTGATCTTGTAGGTGAACCCGTTCAAGTCCGCCTGGCCGCCGATGAACTTCTTGGTCTCTTTCGAATACCGCGCGCCAAGGGTGACACCGAAGCGGTCCGTCACTTTGTAGTCGCCGTGGACGAACCCTGCGTAGGACGAGGTGTCTACGTCGTTTGCAATGTCGTACACATACAGGATGCCGGCGAAGGGCACGAAGTCGTGCACGTAACCGGCCTCGCGGAAGTAGTACAGGCCGGTCACGTAGTCCAGCTTGTCGTTGAATGCTTTGCCGTTCAACTGGAATTCCTGCGAGAACTGGTTCTGGTGCTGCGAATCCGACACTTCCTGGATCTGCTCGGGCAGGCCGTCCAGGTCGACGCCGACGTTCCACTTGATCTGGCGATAGCCGCTGATCGAGCGGAACAGCAGGTTGTCCTGGATGTTCCATTCGCCGAGGATGGAGCCGCCGTACGAGTCGGACTTCGCGAAGCTGATGCCGTTCGAATACGTTTTGTCGATGTCGCCGGTGTCCGTGTTCGCTTTGTTCCAGTAGATGTGCGGCTGGCCCGACAGCAACAGGTTGCCACCCGGGCCACTCACATAGCCGGCACCGCCGAGCGCGGGAGCGCCTGGAGCAAGCCCCGTGCCTGCCGCGCGCGGACCGCAGGCGCCCGTGGTGGTGCTGGTGACGAAGGGACCGAAGGAGGCCACTGCGGGGTTGACGTTCGGATCGCCGCTATTCAGCACCGTGGCCGGGTTGCTGATGCAGTAGTTGTAGAGATAACCGAAGATGTTCTTATTCGGATCCGAGGTCGACACGCTCAGCACCGTGGTTGGCGTTGAGGACTGATTCTGGTGCGTCCAGTCGGCGGAGAAGGTGAAATCCACCGACTCGCTGGCGTGCCACAGCATCTTGCCGCGAATCACTTTCTGATCTTGCCCCCCCTTGGTGCCCGAGCTGTCGTAGCCCGCCTTCGGATACGAATCGATCGGGTCGGTGAAGAACGGCGTGCTGGCCAACAGAGAGCCCGCCGGATACGGAATCACTTTCTGATAACCATCGCGCACGTTCGAGGCGATGCTGAGCGTGGTGAGCACGTTGTCGCTGAACGGAATGTCGGCCGTGAACGCAAGGTCGCGGCGATTGAAGCTGCCGCCGCTCGCCTGCGCCTTCAAACGGGGCACGGTGCCCGGCGTGTGCGTCACAATGTTGATGGCGCCGCCGATGGTGTTTCGGCCGAACAGCGTGCCCTGCGGGCCTTTCAGGATCTCGATGCGCTCCACGTCCATCAGATTCTGGTTGGCACCGATGGTGCGCGCCAGGTAGACGCCGTCGAGATAAACACCGACGCCCGGGTCGAGGTTGAACGCGAAGTCATCCTGCCCGATGCCGCGAATGGACGCGGACAGCACCGAGCTGTCGCCGGAGAAGGGCGCGCTCGAATCGAGGTTGACGTTGGGTGTCAGGTTGCCGAGCTGGTTGACGTCCGAGATGCCCTTGGAGCTCAAGGTTTCCGACGTGAACGCCGTGATCGCGATCGGCACGTTCTGGATGTTCTGCTCGCGCTTCTGCGCGGTGACCACTACTTCCTGCAGCTCTTGAGAGAGCGCGGCGGTGGCAGTGAGAGACAGCCCAGCGGCGATCAACACGCGCTTCACTGTCCTGGATACGAGGTGCGCCCCTTCGGGCTGCAGGCGCCGTTGCGCGGATGGGATGAATCGCGTTCGCATGAATAAACCCCCTGACTTTGAAATAACCGACTGACCCCGATGCCGACGAGGCGCAGGACCTGCTTGTGGGGTGAGATCCTCGAGCTCCCCCCGAAGCCGTGGCCTTTACGCCTCTTTGTGTTCTGTGGTCGCGGGGCGAATCTAACAGGTTCGAATGCCGCAGACCATTTAGGCTTGCGCTGTCATCCGGTCAGGGTACTGAATTCAAGGTCCTATACGCTCGTGTGGTATCTGAAAAGATTGCGCGGTTCGCCCGGTCTACTCTGTCCGGCTTCGTTCGAGAAGTCGTGGCGTAATAGACACAGTGCCCGCTTGCCCTAGAGCGGTGCGAGTCGTCGTTCGTGCCTCGGACAAGCTGCAGGTGACAGGACGGGTGTGCCCCCGTCACACTGCGTGTGGATAACAGGGATCGTGAAAGACGTGACCACACAAGAAGAATCAGCGGTCGGGAAGGTCGGGGCCACGTCGTTCATGAATTGGCTCGTGGATACGCGCGGACTGACGCCAATCCTCTCGGAGCGCGTTGTTAGGGTGCACTCCGAGTCCACTGATCGCCTGGCCGGAATCCTGCTCAAACTCGGACTGCTGTCCGAGCCCGCCCTGGCCGAGAGTCTTGCGGGCTTCTGTTCCCTCGATCGTCTTGTGCCGGCGTCGATTCCGCTCGCACCGGTGGCACTCGGCGCGATCAATGGTGAATTTCTGAGGGCGCGAGAAATCGTTCCACTACGTCTGTCGGACGATGCTGTCGAAATC
>JBDTUL010000033.1:0-20714 GCA_040007735.1 Gammaproteobacteria bacterium
ATCTCTAGCTTGTCGAGCACACCGAGCCGCCGGGCTTCGGCGGTAATGTTCTCGACATCTGCCGGGCGATCTCCGCCTCCCACCAGCAGCAGGCGTGCTCCAGGTTTGTGTTTCAAGACCAGCGGCAGGCAGCGCACGAGGAAATCGATTCTTCGCTCGCCCGCCAGCGTTCCGAGATAACCGATGGTGGGCGCCACATCCGCGTTGGTACGCGGCGCGGAGCGCACCTCGGCGAAATCTTGCATCTCGACACCCATTGGCACGGGTGTCATTTTCGATGCGTCGAGGCCATAGCTGACCAGATCGCGTTTCATCTGCTCGCTCTGGACGAAGACATGGTCCGCGCGCGGCAGGATGATTCGATACAGCAGGCGAAACTGTACCCAACCGCGTATCCGATAGAGCAACCGATAGCGCGCGGCGCCAATGCGAGCAAGGTAGCTGGACGCCTCGGGGTGCGGAAACGACAGCCAGTAGATAAAGGCGGCGCCGCTTCTGCGCGCGGCCCAAAGCGCCGGAAATGCCGCGAGAACCTTGTCTTTAACCTGCACGACATCGTAGCAGCCGGGTCGAGCCCGTTTCATCACACTCAAGTCATGAAGAACGCCCAGCCAGTGCTTGCGCAATCGATTCAGGCGCGACTCGCCGCGATCCGTGGGGCCCACCCACACCGAACCGCCTCCCCAGGGAGCGGCGAAGGCATGTTCGCAGGGCGTGGCCGACTGAAGGATCCAATCCACGCCAAACCCTCGCGCGGCGAGCTCACGGCCGAACAGCACCGTGACGTCCACGCGAAAGGGAGGAAAGGTATCGCTCGACAGCACGAGCATGCGGACTACCGGGTCAGCCAAGACGCCCACCGCTTGCTGCATGCCGCGGCACCAGGCCGAGCCAGTTGAGTACACGCACCTCGCGACCGTGCAGCACGTTCGCGAGCGTCTCGCGATCGGATTGCGCGATGGCCGGGCTGCGGATGTAGGCGAGCAGCGCGATGACGCAAACGACCGCGCCCAGGATCAATTGAATCGACGGCGGCACGGGCAGCGTCATTCTGAGCGCGAAGCAGATTCCGATGGCCGCGCCCCAGATCACGATGGCGCAGCCGACCACCGCTTTCCAGTTGGTCCACCGCGCGGTATCCCGCACGTGCCACCAGATGAAAAGGTTCTTGAGGAGGGTGGCAGTGCCGGTCGCCAGCGCCGCGCCATATAGCCCGAAGAGCGGGATCAGCAGCAACGTCGCCGGTATCTGATACAGGACGGTGATCTTGCTGAGCAGAATCGTCGACGCCTTCTCCGCGTACTGCGCGACCAACGTCACCGGGACCGAGAATATATTCAACAGCGAAAACCCCATGACGACAGGCAGCAACGCGGCGCTGTCGAGGAACTTTCCGCCGAAAAGCACTGTAACGATCGCATCGTGGTAGGCGATGGCATAGGCGAGCGCGGCCATCTGTGGAATCACGTTGATGTTCAGCATCAACGTGAAATAGCGCGGAATGCGCACCGCAGCCTGCGCCCTGGGAATGGCAAAGAACAATGGCTGGATGACATTGTCGAAGAGCCGGTTGGGGCTGAGGCTGTTCACCATGTCGCTCAGGCGCGCATAGAACGAGTAGGCACCGACCGCAACAGGATTCATCAGCGCCGCAATGAAGAAGTTGTCGCTCTGTACTCCCAGAACGAAGACACCCGCGTCATTGAAATTATTGAACAGGCCATAACGGAAGAGCCGCTTGCGCTCCTCGCGAGCCGGCCGGAATTTCCCGGTGCCGGGCGGCACCCGGCACAACCGTCGGTTCGCGATGCTTAGGAACGCATACGCCACTGCGTAAGCGATGGTATCGGCGATGATTGCTGTCTGTAGCGAGAACGAATGCGTCGCCATCAACGTGAGGTATGACACGAGCTTGATCAGCGGCAATACGGCCATCGATCCCACGCTGTACGCCTGCAGCATGTGGGAAGCGAGCGAGAGCTGCAGGATGCGCGCCTGGAAATGCAGCAGGAGCAGGATTCCGAACAACGCGAACTCGTATCGATACGGCGCGAGATGGAACAGGGGCGCAACGAAATGCCACAGCAGCAACATCGCCCCGATGACCACGAGATTGGTCGCGAAACGGGCCGACGCGACAAACCTGACGAGCCATGCCGACGCCGCGGCGTTCCCGGCGGCCAGATATTCAGGTTGATAGCGCCTCAGAGTCTGCTCGAGCCCGAGCGAGGCGATGGTGGCAACCACCGGGATGAACGCATAGAGCAGGCTGAGCACGCCGAACTCGCGCTCGGGCAAGCCGCGAACGAGCACGACATAGCTGAGAAACGTCGCGAGCTGCGAGAGCGCGCGAAACCCCATGGTGTGAATCAGTGAGCGGCGCGCGCCTTTTTTGCCGTAGCGATGCCCCTTGGCGTCCGTAGCGTCTGTCACGCGGCCGCCGCCGTGCCGCGAGGCAGCCTCAGGCACTCCTCGTACGTCGGCATGGCGATCGTATCGATCTGGCGCCGCATGCTATCCGGCATGCGGTCCGCCTTGTGCACGCTCGCGGCGCGAATCATCTGCGCATAGGCCGGGTCATACGGCTGGCGGATGAAAGAAAAGATGCGCGGCAGCCACTCGGCCGGCGACTGCACGACCTCGTCGTACTCGACCACCATGAGTTGCGCGGGCGGAACGAGCTTGCGGATCTCGAACAACTGCGCGCTCTTGCCCACGTACGCCACCATTGCCTTATGGGCGCGCGACGGACCGAAGGGCCACCAGCCCGCCGGGTGGGCCACGGCTTCGGGCACACGCTGCGCAGCTTGCTCGAGTGAGGACTCGTACAACTCGTTCAGGGCCCAGCGCCGCCAGTTGTACACCATCGAATAGACGACCGAATGCGGGTTGCGCAGCACCCAGATGAGCCTCTGGTCCGGGCCGAGAGTCCGATATTCCGGAAAGCGCTCGTTCAGATAAGTGGTTTGAAAACAGTACCGGGTGTCGCGCGGCAGGTCGATGTAGCCGCCCAGGGCAAGGGCCGCATCGAGCTCATCGTCGTGCGTGAGCTGAAGCGACCGGAAGCCGCGAGAACGTGCGATGACCCGCGTGAGCATCGTGGTGCCCGAGCGTTGACACCCCGCGACCAGCACAGCGTCGGGGAAGGCAGCGAGCGCGCTGGTGAGCGGCCTGGCCTCCTGGCGCGGACCGGCATGGAACCGCTGCCAGCTGCGGTATGTGTGGAGGACGGGTCGCTGGCGAGCCTCGAGATCCTCGGGGCCTACCGGTTTTTGAGAGATGGGAGCATTCATGTCTTTCACAGACTTTCTGCGCGAGGCATGTGAACACGGTCGCATGGCCCGGGCAAGGGCCGCAGTCTCGGTATGATATAAGCTAGCAAGTCAGTGAGGCTTAGAGGGCGCGGTGATTCCGAACGTGAAGTGTGCAGTTTTTGGCTAAGAAACGCGTTCTCATCATCGTCGAGAATCTCCCCTGCCCATTCGACCGCCGGGTCTGGCAGGAAGCGAAGGCACTCGTCGCGAATGGCCACCAGGTCTGCGTCATCTGCCCGAAGGGGCGGGGCTTCGATCGCAGCTACGAGTTTCTCGAAGGCATCCACGTGTATCGGCATCCGCTGCCGGTCGAAGCCGATTCGGCCATGGGGTACGGTCTCGAGTACACGCTCTCGCTCGCGATGGAGTTCTGGCTCGCCCTGCGCGTCGCGCTCACACGCGGGTTCGACGTCATTCACGGCTGCAATCCGCCGGACACTATCTTCCTGATCGCGCGATTCTTCCGCTTGTTCGGCAAGCGCTTCATCTTCGACCACCACGACATCAACCCCGAGCTGTACGAGGCGAAGTTCGCTCGCCGGGACCGCTGGTACCGGTTGCTCTGCAAGCTCGAGCGCTGGACGTTTGACGCTGCCGACGTGAGCATCGCCACCAACGAATCCTATCGGCGCATCGCTGTGGAGCGCGGTGGCATGCCCCCCGCCCGGGTATTCGTGGTGCGCAGTGGGGCCGACCTGTCTCGTGTGCGGCTCACTCCTCCCAGGGACGAGCTGCGGCGGGGCCGTCGATTTCTGGTGGGTTACGTCGGCGTCATCGGCAAGCAGGAAGGCATCGACCTGCTGCTGCAGGCCATCGCTCACCTGCGCACGGACTTCAAGCGCGATGACGTTCAGTTCGCCATTGTTGGCGACGGCACGGAGGTGGCCGCGCTGAAAGTGCTCAGCCGCGAGCTCGGAGTGGATGATTGCGTCGACTTCGCGGGACGCCTGCCGGACCAGGCGTTGTGGGAAACGCTGAGCACGGCGGATGTCTGCGTGAACCCTGACCGGGCGAACGAGATGAACGACAAATCCACCATGAACAAGATTCTGGAATACATGGCGCTCGCCAAGCCCATCGTCCAGTTCGATCTCACGGAAGGGCGCGTGTCCGCCGGCGAGGCCTCGCTGTACGCGGCGCCCAACGATTGTCGGGACTTTGCCCGCAAACTCAACGAGCTGCTCGATGACCCTGAGAAACGCCGCGTGATGGGGGCCGTGGGGCTCGCGCGCGTGCAATCCGATCTCGCCTGGCATCACCAGGTGCCGCACCTGCTGGCAGCCTACGAATGCCTGGCTCAGGCCTTCCGCTCGCCGTAATTCGAGTGATAGCCATAGTAGGCATCCGCGCCGAATCGTTCGTGCGACCGGTTGAGAATGACGCCCGCGAACGTGAATTCTGCAAGCAACTGCCGCGTGCGCAGCAGGCTGTCACGCCGCGTTCGGCCCTCTGACACCACCAGCGCGGTTGCATCCACGCGTGGCGCAATCATCAACGCCTCGTCGGTTACGAGCAGCGGCGGCAAGTCGATGATGATTATGGGATTGGGCGCAACGCTCTTGATGTAGGCGATGATCTCTTCGAACCGCTCCCCCGCCAATAGTTCGGAGGCGAGGGGTGTCTGCAGCGTGCTGCCGGCAAGATATAGATTCTGGACACCGATCGAGAAGAAGACATCCGCAGGCTCGCCCTCGCCCGTGAAGTACTCGAGCAGATTGCGCGGCGGCGTCACGCCCAGATAGGCGCAGATACTCGGATTGCGCATGTCGAGATCGAGCAGGAACACATGGCTCGTACGATCACGCGCCAGGCTCAACGCCAGATTCAGTGCCGTAACCGATTTGCCCTCGCTCGCACCCGGGCTGGTGATGGCGAGCGTCGTCCAGCGATTGCTGCGCAGCTTCTGCAGAAAGCGGGTGCGGAGCATTCGATAGGCGGCGCTGGCGGGTGCGTTCTCCGCAAGCGGGGACGTCGGCAGCATGACCCGACGCTCCTCGGCTATTGCCTCGTCGCAGGCGAGGACGGGGAACGCCGGTATCTGAGCGGCCATCTGGGGAGCCGGACTGTCCGATTCCCGGCGAGCCGGATGCGACACCGTGGCGCGAGGCCGGCTGGCAGTGCTGGCCGTACCGGTTTTCGCGGCCTGCGCCTGCTTCAGTTTTTCCAGGGCTCGTTCGATGACCATTCTTGCGCTCGACTGAGGTTCTAATAGTTACTGATGACTGTGGCTGCAACGACGACCGTCGCCGCCGCGAACACGGCGGCGACCGAACCCCAGACCAGTTTGAGGTGCCGGCGATCGTCCTTGTTGAGCATCACGGGAATGGCGCCCACCGGCATCACTTCCATGACGTCCGTGAGGTCCGAAACGCTACGAACAGTGGGATCGGACGCATCGGAGATGACCGCCAGAACGATGGCAAGCCCGGTGCTGATGACGAATCCCAGCAGGATGATGCCGATGCGGTTGGGTGAAAAAGGCGTCTTCGGTTTGCTTGGCCCACGAACCAGGGCGAACCGCTCGCCACGCGCCTCGGATTCCAGGCTCTGGGCAAGTGCAGCAGACTTCATCTTCACCTGCAGGTCACGGTAGCTGCTCTGCGTATTCTCGTATTCGCGAGCCAGCTGTACGTATTCGGGCGCCGCGTTCGGTGTGGAAGCTAGATTGCGCTCGTAGGTGGCCAGGTTTTGCCGGGCGCGGGCCGCGCTCGCTCGCAACGAACCCAACTCGCGATCCACACCGCCGAGCTGGCTTTGAACGCGCAGATAATCGGGGTTGTCGGGCTTCGCGCCCGAAGCCGGCGAGTTCGCTCCGCTCTGCGCGACGAGATCTGCGACGGCGCGCTTGAGCCGCTTCACATCAGGATGCTCAGGCGTGTACTTCTGCTCGGCCAGCGCCAGATCGGTGCGGGCCTTCGCAAGCTCCGTGCGCCAGTCGCCCACGACTCCGGTCATGCTGGGGCTGAGCTCGTTCAACTGAAGCTGCAGAAGGTCACGCTGTTGCTCGGCATTGAGCACCTGACGCTCGCTGGCTTCAACGTCGCGCTGGGCACGATCCGCGCCGGCGATGTTGCGCCCTTCCGAGTCCGGAAGCGCATCGCCATATTTCGTCTTGAGGGCTGCGAGGCGCTGCTCCATAGCGCGCATCGAGCTTTCCAGCTGGCTCGCCTGCTGATGGAGAAAGGTGTACGCCTGCTGGGCGAGCTCCGCGCGGGTTCGCTGATTGTACGTAACAAACAGATTGACGAGCTTGCCGGCCACTTCAGCGGCGAGCTTCGGATCCGGGTTCTGGTAATAGATCGAAAAAGCCGT
The DNA here is from genome assembly GCA_040007735.1 of Gammaproteobacteria bacterium. Taxonomy (GTDB): domain Bacteria; phylum Pseudomonadota; class Gammaproteobacteria; order Steroidobacterales; family Steroidobacteraceae; genus JADGHX01. Next base: position 6,627 of record JBDTUL010000033.1, read on the forward strand.
CGCGTGCACCGTAGGCTCGAGGGTGATCGGGTCCACTCCGGCAACCGAGGTGTTTTCTCCGATCATTCCCGCCTTTTCCGCGACACTCAGTTCCTTCATGTCGGGATAGGGATCGACCTGCGCGACGATCGCCTCGAGACTCTCCTTGGACATGACTCGCCTGCGCGCGAGCTCGAGCTGCTGGCCGGCATACTCCTCGATGACCGCGCTTCCCGTGACAGTGGTTGGCACCAGGGTCTGGGGAATCGACGACGGCTCCAGCATGATCGTGCCGGCCGCCCTGTAGCTGACGGGCAGCGCATAGGCGACGAAGACGGTGATCAGCAGAGTCGTAGGGATTATGCCAACAGGGTAGCGCCAGCGCCTGCGTAACAGGCCTGCGTAATCACCAAGTGTCCGCGCGCGCGGTTCGTTTTCCATAAGTTCCTAGTAGGGCTCGAGACCGCGGTATCCGAGAGCGATAAAGATGCCGTGATTGTCGGCCGAGCCGGCGGCGCTTTCGAGGTCCTGCCACGCAAATCGATAGCCGCCGCTAACGTACAGGCTCTGAGTCAGCAAGGACCGCATGGAGATCTCAAGATTGACACGATCGCGATCGTTACCGGAGTCCGAATTTTGGATCGCACGCTCGCGTCTTCCACGGACCGCACTTTCGAACTCCAGGCGTGGATTGAGCTTGCGCTTGTACTCCACCCGAAACTGGTCGCTCTTGGTGCGGGTGCCGATGTTGCTCGCCTGCAGAAATCGGCCAATCGAATAGCGCAGCTCACCCACGCGTTGCTTCGTGGTGCCGGTCCATTGCAAACCCCACGCCGTGACGGAATCCTTCGCGCTGCCCGCCCGTTCGATGTCGTCTTTCTCGACGTTGACACTGAGGGTCGATTTGGAGATTTTCGAACTGGTGTAGCGCAGGTCGATATTCGCACCGTACGCGTTGATCTTGGTTGAATCGTCGTCGGTCTTGTACCGCGAGTAATAGGGACCCACACCGATCTTCAGGAGTGGGCTTATCGCGTGCACCACGTTGAAGTTTGCGGAGGGCTGCTGGAACCCCACACGCTGCTTCGGAGCGTCGGTGTCATATTTGACCTTGATGAGTCGCACGTCGGTCTCGAGGTCGGTGAGCCGCGTGAGCGAGTACGCAAATTGAGGCTCGACCCAGTAGGTGGTGCGTACGATGCCGCCCGTGACGAGACCACTGCCGGCCGAGCCCGGATCATTATCCGTGCCGTCCTCCGGGAGGGTAGGGTCGAACGCAGCACGGCCAAATTCAGCATTCAGCGTGTCCTGGCGCTGATAGCGGCCCAGCAGCGAGAAAAACCCTTTCTGGGTCTTGTGCTCCAGGTTCAGGTCGAGCCCCTCCTCCAGCCGCTCGGTGCCTTTGAACTGGGGATAATCCTGATAGGTGAGCTGCGGCCGAATCTCCATCAAGCCGGTCGGAGTGACGCGCTTCCAGGTTCCCTCGAAGCGCGCCTTGTATCCCTCGCTCCGACGGTCGTCGACCGGATCGAGTCGACGGTTCGTATTCGCCTCCGCCGAAACCTGCACCGCAGGCACGAAATAGATCTGTTGAGCCAGGACGGAAGACGCCTGGCCCAGCGCCAGCAGCGCCCCAACGGCCAGCAGCGCGCGAGGCACCACGCTATGGCACGATGACGACATCGCCAGCCTCCAGCTGAACATTCTGCGTAAGGTTCTTTCCCTTGCTCACGTCAGAGTAATGAAAGGGAAGCAGGCGCTGATTGTTGCCGCCCGCCCCGCGCAGGATGATGATGTCATTGAGCGCGGCGAAAGGCGTCATGCCACCGGCCACGCTCAGAGCCTGCAACACATTCATGCGCGGGTTCATAGTGATCGGACCCGCACGGGCCACCTGTCCGATGACGTACACACGGTACCCGTCCAGCACTTTGATCGAGGCGGTGACCACTGGCTCGGGGATATAGGTTTTGAGCTTTGCAGTGAGGTCGTTCTGGATCTGCACGATGGTGCGCCCGGCCGCATTGACCTCACCGGCCAGTGGAAAAGAGAATTTGCCATCGGGACGGACGACAACGCTCTTCGTCAGATCGAGCTCTTTCCACACCGAGATGTCCAGCTGGTCCCCCGCATTCACGGTGTAGTCGCCCGCGGCAGGCGCGGCGGCCTGTGCAAACGCCTGAGTCTGGAGACCTGCAAAGCAAAGCAACACGCAGGCGCCAGCCCACGCGACCCGACGCGCTTGGTTCACGTTCAAGAACATTCTTCCCCCTTGGTAAATTTCAGAACGCCCGCGAATCTTTGAGGACCCGCAGCGCCGTTCTCGCAAGAATTCTCAGGTCGAGTCCGATCGACCAGTTGCGCAGATATTCCAGGTCATAGCGGACTCGTTCTTCCATCTGTTCGATGTTGCGTGTCTCGCCGCGGAAGCCACTGACCTGCGCAAGCCCGGTGATGCCTGGCAACACCTTGTGCCGGGCCATGTAGCCCTTGATGAGCTTACGATACTTTTCGTTGTGAGCCACCGCGTGGGGACGGGGTCCCACCAGACTCATGCGTCCCTGCAAGACGTTAACGAGCTGCGGCAGCTCGTCAAGCGAATAGCTGCGCAGGAAACGGCCGATCTTCGTGGTGCGCGTATCGTTGCGCGTGGCCTGCACGACATTCTCGCCGTCTTCCATCACGGTCATCGTGCGGAATTTATATACGGTGAACCGCTCGCCGTTCAATCCGTAACGCTGCTGGCGGAAGATGGCCGGCCCTGCGGAGGTGAGCTTCACGGCCGCGGCGACCGCCGCCATCAGCGGTGCCACCATCAGCAGAATGATGCTCGTGAGCACCAGGTCGGTAACGCGCTTGGCGATGCCGTTGTAACCGTGGAAAGGCGTCTCGCACATGGCGATGACCGGCACGCCATCGATGGAGGCGGTGCGCGTCTGGATCAGATCGAAGACGTTGATGTCGGGGACGTAGTAGATCGACACCGTCGTTTCACGCAGCTTGTCGATGAGCGCCATGACGCGCTCTACCTTGCGAACCGGCAGCGCGATGAAGATAACGCTGATGCCTTCGCGCTCGACGTACGCCGGCATGTCATTGAGCTTGCCGAGCAGCGGATGCTGGTTACGTCCGCCGGTGGGCAGGCGATCGGGACTGCGGTCATCGAAGAAGCCATCTACCGCCATGCACAAGCGCGCGTTGCCACCGAGCTGCTTTGCAATCGCCTGGCTCGCCTCGTTCAAACCGGCGAACACAACCTTGCGGGCGTTGGACGGGTCGCAGACGAGCCGACGCATCCACTCGTTCACCATCAGCGTCAGCGGAATGAGCAGCGCCGGCGTCAGCACCGCCCAGCTCAACACGACACGACGTGAATACTCTGCGGAAAACTTAGTGACGTAACCGATGGCCAACAGCCCCGCGAGGAGGACGAGCCAGCGCATGATCACGCCCATGGCCAATTGCAGCGGCCCGGACATCACCTGCGCACTCATCGTGCGTGGCGGACGCGGCAGCAGCAGAGACAAGCCCGCAACGAAGAGAGCAAGCAGGTGGAAGGGGCGGTCGAGATCGACCCCATACAATTCCACCAGGGAATACAGACAAATGACGGAGACCGCGGCCGGCAGCATCAGTTGCAGCAGAGCGACAGACGCGATCGTCAGGGAGTTCTTCAGAATTACCGGTTCGTTCATCCGTTGCTCTTGTAGGTTTAGAGGCAGGCAACTGACGGCGCATTATGCGGAAGTCCGCTTCCGGACACTGGGTCTCGTTGCGTTTCCTCGATGTGCGTCACACTCTGAGCAAGTCCGCTGACCGGAGCGCCAAAGTGTGCATGCGATCGCAATAAAAAGGCGCTCATTTCACTTAATTTCATTGCTGGCATGGCGACATCAGTCTGCTTGAGTTTCCCTGCTCATAAGCGACCTGCAGAACACTGCAAGGCCACGCGCAACATCCAGCAATTTCTATTCCTGTAAGTACCCGTTTGTTCTTCCCGGGTTCGTCCGCAGAAGGTGGACCAACGCGGCCTGCGTCGGTTCGTTTCATAAGAGCCGCCGCGAGGGCATTTGCGCGCACACAACCGCTCGACAGATCGGGTCCGGCGTCCCTGGGTTTATTTTTGAACGCGTCGGTCCGATGGGGGAGGCCGGCACATACCGATCGCTCGCAGCCCAGAAACAGTGCCGACCGCTCACGATGCACCGGAACGTATCAGGCCCGGCGCAAACCGCTATCCCTCGTGCGGCGGATTGCGGCGTCGCTGGCAGGCGACCGACAATAACTCCGTTTATCAATGGCTTACTAAAACCGCCCCCTTCGCTGTCCTCGCAGCCCGACAAAAAACGCGTTTCAGGGGCTCGCTGGCGACCCGGATTTCAAAGAATACCTATAATTTTCAATATCTTGAGAATTATGGCACGTGTGTTGCATTTCCGTTTTCGCTTTTGTTAGGCGGGTCGTGGGATTACGAACTTGACGCATTGATGTGTGCACGCATTCACATCTGGCGGAAAGTCGCGATTTCGAGACGTTGCGCAGGCTGAAAAGTCGGCGCGATACTGGCTCGTACTTGAAGGCAAACCCATCGAAAGGTGGGGACGCAAAGCTTCCGGTCTAAGGGCTTCGGCTTAAGACAGCGGGGTTGCCGGGATCGCCCATCAGGGCGGTGTCGTTAGAACGCGATGGGCACGCACGCTCGTCGTGCTCGTAGCAATTCGCCTGTTTTCGCCTGCCCTCGACCGTCCGTTCGACGATTTCGGGGGTGGGCTGATGATTGATTGCACATACAAGAGCGCCGTGCGGGCGCTCAGCGGACTCGCGGCCGTGCTGGCTCTGACAGCGTGTGGTGGTGGCGGCAGCGATTCAACAGTGGCGGCAGGTACGGCACCGGAGTCACCGGTCTCGATAGCCCCTCCCGCGGGAACAGAAAATCACGCGCCAGTCATATCGGGCACGATGCCTCCGGTTGCGGTCGTGGGCGCGGCCTATTCGTTCAGCCCCAAGGCTGTCGACCCCGATAACGACAAGCTCACGTTCAAGATCGCCAGCAAACCGAGCTGGGTGGCCTTCGATGCATCCACCGGTAAGGTATCCGGCACGCCGGCCGCCGCGAATGTCGGATCACACGAAGATATCGTCATCTCCGTCACTGACGGAAAGGCCATGGCCGCCCTCCCTGCTACGGAAATCACCGTGGAAAAGAAGGCGAGCGCCACGAGCGGCAGCGTGACCGTGAGCTGGCTGCCGCCGACCGCGAATACGGATGGATCGACGCTCGTTAGCCTGAGCGGCTACCAGATTCATTACGGCCATGCCTCCAAGAAGTACACGCAGACGGTTGTGGTCGAGAACCCTGGCCTGACGCGATTCCTGGTCGAAGGCCTGAATCCCGGCAAGTACTTCTTCACCGTGACCGCGATTGGCAATGGCGGGACGGAGAGCGAGTTTTCGAGCGAAGTCAGCGGCGAGGTCGGCTGAGGACATTGCATCGGCCGCGACCGCCCCGCTGGCGGTCGCGCGCCAGAGGGCCCGCTATTCGGCGGGCAATGCCGAGGCCTTGCCGAACTGCGCGGCGTCGATGCGATGCTTCTCCAGCAGGTCGTATAGCGTCGGGCGAGTGACTCCCAACAGCTCTGCGGCGCGCGACAGGTTGCCGCGGGCCACCGCCAGCGCTTGGCGCACCGCCTGCGTCTCGGCCCTCTGACGAGCCACACGCAAGTTCAGATACTCGGGATCGTCCCCCGGGTCCTGCAGGCCGAGATCGTTTGCCGTGACCACGGCGCCTTCCGCCATGATGACCGCGCCCTTGATGCGGTTTTCCAGCTCGCGCACGTTTCCCGGCCAGCGGTGGGCCTGAATCGCACGGATGGCATCGGGAGCGAGACCCCGTGTCGGGCGGCCGAAGCGCTCCGCGATGCTTTGAAGCAGGAACTGCGCGAGCAGCAGGCTGTCGCCCTGGCGATCCCGCAGCGGCGGGATGCGAATCGTAACTTCGCTGATGCGGTAGTAAAGGTCTTCACGGAACGCACCATTGGCGATCTGTGTGTCGAGATTGCGGTTCGTTGCGCAGATGAAGCGGAGGTCCAGCGGAATGGGCGTTCGCCCCCCGATGCGGTCCACCGTGCGCTCCTGCAAGACGCGCAGGAGCTTTGCCTGGAGTGACGCGGGCATCTCGCCTATCTCATCCAGAAAAACGGTACCCCGGTCAGCGAGCTCGAGCTTGCCCGCCGTGCGCTTCGCCGCGCCGGTAAATGCACCCTTCTCGTATCCGAACAACTCGCTCTCGAGCAACGTGTCGGGAATCGCCGCGCAATTGATCGCCATGAAAGGCTGGTGGGAACGCCCTGAAAGTCGATGCAGCGCGCGCGCCATCAGCTCCTTGCCGGTGCCGCTGTCGCCGAGCACCAGCACCGTCGCGTTGGTGGGCGACACCTTCTCGATGGCGCGGCACAGGCTGCGCATGGAATCGCTGACACCGATGATCCCCTCCAGCGCCATCGACCCTGTCTGCTCACGCAGACGGCCGTTTTCTTCTTCCAGCTCGCGAATCCGGAACGCCCGGCGCACGACGATGGACAGCACCGCCGCGTTGATGGGCTTGTGATAGAAATCCGTCGCGCCCAGACCCACCGCCTGCACGGCGAGGTCGCGCGCATCGTGCTCCGTCATCGCGATGATCTTGGTGTCGGGGGAGATATTCAGGATCTGGCGCAACAGCGCCAGCGCCTGAGTGGCGGCCGCAGGTTCCCGCGCGGTGCCGAGATCGAACAACACGACATCCGGCTCGACACGGCGCACGAGCGCGAGTGTCTGTTCGGATGCCTCGCTGCACGTGACGTCGAGATCCGCAAACATCTCTTCGAGCTCGCGGCGCAGGGCGCGATCGTTCTCCAGGATCAGGAGACTGCGCCGTTCCTTGTCTGAATTCATGACACTCCTCAACACCTGCCCCGCCACGACTCGTTGCGTCAACGAGCCCCCTGGCCCATCACCACAACCTCGACCGTCTGCAGAAGGATTGCAAGATCGAACAACAGCGTGTTGTTCTTGATGTAATAAAGATCGTATTGCAGCTTCTCCAGCGCATCCTGCTCGGAGGAGCCGTACGGGTAGCACAGCTGCGCCCAACCGGTAATGCCCGGTTTCACACAGTGACGCTGCACGTAGTACGGGATCTTTTGCGCAAGCTCGGCCACGAACGAGGGCCGCTCCGGCCGCGGGCCGACGAAGCTCATGTGTCCGCGGAATACGCAGAGAATCTGCGGCAGCTCGTCGATGCGGCACATGCGGATGAATGCGCCGACGCGCGTGACGCGCGCATCTCCCTTGGTGGCCCAGCGCGCCTGCCCGTCGCGTTCCGCATCCTGACGCATGCTGCGAAACTTCAAGACGTTGAATGCCTTGCCGGCGAGCCCGACTCGCTGCTGCGCGTAGAACACCGGCGCACGCCAGCCCTCTTCCACCTTGATGGCTAGCGCCGTCAGCAACATGATCGGAAGCGTCAGCAGCAGGATGAGCGTGCTGGCGGCGAGATCGAGCGCGCGCGACGACAGCAGGCGCAGCGGGTCACGCCGGAAGCCTTCGCCAAAGATCATCCAGCTCGGGTTCAGCACATCGATGCGCACCCGCCCGGTCTCGCGCTCGAGAAACGTGAGCAGCTCGGTGACGTCGATGCCGGCCAGCCGGCATTCCAGTAATTCCAGAATGGGGAAGCCGCGCCGGCGATCGTCCATGGCGACCACGACTTCGACCACGTCGTGCCGCATGCACAGCTCGGAGATCGAGCCGGAATTCTCCAGCATGAACTCGGGATTTACGCCGGGCACTTCGTCGTCCGGCTGAACGAAACCGACGAGGTGGAAGCCGCGCCGGTCCGAGCGGCGCCGGAGCCTCGAAATCGGCGCCGCGTTACGGCCGCAACCGTAAACGAGCACACGCCGCTTGAAGAGATTCTCGTCAACCAGGCGATTGAATACGAGGCGGGACGTGGCGAGCCCCACGAGCGCGAGCCCGGTCGAGATGGCCAGCACCCCGCGCCCGACCCACAAGTGCGGAAGCACATACACGCACACTGCGAGGACGCTGAAGCCCGCGCCCACCGCCACACCGATGCGCACGATGAGCCCACCCGTGCGGGCGCGCTGACGCGCGCTGTAGAGCCCGAATGAAAGCAGGCTCAACAGCATGACCGAACTGAATACGAGCGCCCGCGGCCACAAAGCGGACCCCAGGTCCCGCTCGATGGTGCCGATGTCTCCGTGGAAGCGGATGAACACCGCCGCCATGAACGAGCCGAACAGGATGGCGGCCTCGACTGCCGTCAGCACCGCCATCGATACGTGCACGTATTGTCCGAGTACGCGGATGCGCATGAAACCCTGACGACCCTCCTTCGACTTAGGCAGGCATTGCAGCCCGGCCTGTTACGCGCCTTGGGACCAAAGTCCCCGTGTCCGGCCTGTCGGTACACGACGCTCGGCTTTACAGCGCAGTGTAAAGAAGAATTCGAAGGGGACCGTGAGGCCTTTCACGGTTGAGGCGCCGGAAGCGTCCTACTGTGCGTCATTCGACAGAGACTTCCCCATGACCACACCTGTATCCAAACTGCCGCGCACAGGCCAATCGCCCGCCGGTACGTCCGAACGCGCCAGCAAAGGCGCGAGCAACGAGGAGTTCGCCGGGTCGACCGCCGCAGCGGTTGCCGCCCCAGCGCCGGCATGGGATCCGTTCGAAGTCTGGCGCACCAGGGTTTTCCAGACCCCGGCCAAGCGCTATAACAAGGACCGTGGAAATACGTGACGCGGCGGACGCCGACCTTCCTGGCCTTCTAGCGATCTACAACGACGTCATCGCGACGTCGACGGCGGTCTTCATGACCGACCCCGTCACCCTGGAGGATCGGCGCCATTGGTGGCAGGCGCGCATCGCGCTCGGTTATCCCGTCCTCATCGCCCGCGACTCCTCCGGAGTCACCGGCTTTGCCACTTTCGGCGACTTCCGCAGCTGGCCGGGTTATCGGCACACCATCGAGCATTCCGTGCATGTCCGCAGCGACCGGCGCGGCAAGGGAATCGGCAGCAAGCTCATCGAGGCGCTCGTGCCCCTGGCGCAGGCGTGCGGCAAACACGTGATGATTGCGGGGGTGGATGCGGCGAACACCGGCTCGATCCGCCTGCACGAGCGCCTTGGGTTCGAACGGGTGGGTTACCTGAAGCAGGTGGGCTGCAAGTACGACCGGTGGCTCGACCTGGTTTTCCTGCAACGCCTGCTGGACCAGGCGGGCTCCCCGCCGCCGGGGTGAGATGAGCCCTGACAGGGCTCGCGCCTAGCAGCCGGCCTGGGCGTAGCTACGCGCCGGACCAGGCGGAAAAAACCGCGCTTTTTGCCGCCGGAAACGAAGCCTATGTCCGAAAAAAGCGCCGCAGGCGACTTTTTTCCAATGAACGAATCGATGGCGTCCCCAACGAGATTCGAACTCGTGTTACCGCCGTGAAAGGGCGATGTCCTAGGCCTCTAGACGATGGGGACGCTGTGATCTCAATCGGAGCGTCGGAAAGGGCTCGCGCAGATACTGCGCGCACGCTCCAGCAGGCCAACTGCAAGCGGGCCGCGAACTTACGGGAGCGCCGGCTCAGTGTCAACTTCTCGGAAACGCTCTCGATAACGCCAACAAGCCCATGACAAATCTATGATACGTGCGATCGTCGACACTCAGGCGTTGCGCCACAACCTGGCACGCAGCCGGGCCGCCGCCCCCCACGCCAGCGTCATGGCGGTGGTGAAAGCCAACGCGTATGGGCACGGGCTGGTGCCGGCAGCTGTCGCCCTCTCTGGCACCGACGCCTTCGCGGTCGCGCGAATGGAGGAAGGGGTCGCCCTGCGCGACGTCGGCCTGCGCCACCCGGTTCTGCTTCTCGAAGGCGCATTCGACGCGGCCCAGCTCGAGGCGGCGGGCCAGCGCGATTTCGAGCTCGTAGTTCATTGCGCCGAGCAGATCGAATTGCTGCGCGCTTACCGCGGCCCGGCGCGCTTCCGCGTCTGGTTGAAAGTCGACACCGGCATGAACCGGCTCGGCTTTCGCGTTAAAGATTTCGAAGCGGCGTGGACTGAGCTGCGCGCCAGCCCAGCCGTCCGCGACGAGCTGCGCATCATGACGCACCTTTCCAGCGCCGATCTGCGAGACAGCGACAAGACTCCGCGGCAGCTCGCTGAATTCGCTCGACTCATGCGCGGTCGAAAGGCCGAAGTGTCCATCGCAAATTCCGCCGGCATTCTCGCGTGGCCTGCCGCTCATCGTGAATGGATCCGGCCGGGGCTTCTGCTCTATGGCGTGTCGCCTTTCGCGGGCAAGCGCTCAGCAGACTTCGATCTCATCCCGGCGATGACGCTGGCCACCCAGGTGATCGCCGTGCGCGAGGTCAGCGAAGGCGAGACCGTGGGATACAGCGACACGTGGACGGCGAAGCGCCCCACCACTCTGGCCGTGGCGGCGGTCGGCTACGGCGATGGCTACCCACGCAGCGTGCAGTCCGGCACGCCGGTGGTCATCAATGGCAGCCCCTACCCGCTCGTGGGCCGGGTTTCGATGGACATGATCACGGTGGACGTGACGGATGGCCCGAGGCCGAGCCTGGGCGACCCCGTCGAGCTGTGGGGCAAGACCCTGCCGGTGGAGCAGATCGCCGAGAACGCTGGAACGATTCCCTACGAACTGCTGTGCGGGGTGAGCCAGCGCGTGAGACTCGACGTTCTCTGACGCGCGCCGCTACCCGATGAAAAATGGTGGAGCCAGGCGGGATCGAACCGCCGACCTCTTGCATGCCATGCAAGCGCTCTCCCAGCTGAGCTATGGCCCCCGAACAGGCGGCGCAACGTACGCATACGGTTCGCCGGAGTCAAGCTCGGGCGGCACAGAGCGCAGTTTTCAACGCCTTTAGAACTGGAAGTAGATGAAAGGCTGAACGCGTCCGTGCTGGGCGACTGTGTATGACACGACGACCGCGCAAACCAAGGCGTAACGCCACACGAGCTTGCGCGCGGGGCCCCCGAGCGCGAGCGTCGTGAGGTTGGGCCGGTTTCGGACGAGGAACTCCGCCGCCCACAGGCCGAAGATCATGGCCCACAGCAGCCGCACGTCGAGGACATCCAGCCGGACCACGTTCGTTGCGCCGTGAGCGCCGAACATGCCGGAGAGAACCGTCCAGAAGTCGTGAAGCGACTTGGCCCGGAAGAGAATCCAGCCGATGCACGCGATCACGAACATTGCCACGACGCTGAGCGTCGGCTTCAGCGCCTGCACGACGCTGTTGCGGCCGAAACGCGCCGCGGCGCTATCGGGCTCCGCCTCCGACATCCGCTCGGACAGATACAGGTAGCCCGCGAGCACCACGCCCCAATAGACACCGAACACCAGGAACGTCCAGTTCGCCCCGTGCCACAAGCCGATGAGGGCCATGGAGATCAGGTGCGCGCGGTATTTGCTTGCCCAACCGCCCACGCGCATGAAATGCATGGCCAGCGGGTAGTACAGATAGTCCTGGAACCAGAGCGACAGGCTGATGTGCCACCTGCGCCAGAACTCGACCGGCGTACGCGAGAAATACGGCAGGTCGAAATTCTTCATCAGCTCGAAGCCGAGCGTGCGTGCCGTACCGCGCGCCGTGTCGGAGTAGCCCGAGAAATCGCAATAGATCTGCAGCGCGAAGAACACCGTGGCGGTAAACAGCGCTCCCGCAGAGTACTGCCCCGGCGCCCCATACACCGCATCGACGTAGGGCGCGAGGTTGTCCGCGATGACCATCTTCTTGAACAGGCCCCACACCATCAGCATGAGCCCGCTCTCGAGACCGGTGGTACTCCACACGCGGTCGCGCTTCACCTGCATCAGCAGGTTGCCCGCGCGCTCGATCGGGCCCGCGACGAGCTGCGGAAAGAACGAAACGAAGAGCGCGTAGTTGAGCAGGCTGCGCTCGGCCGGGAGCTTGCGACGATACACGTCGATGACGTAGCCGAGACTCTGGAACGTATAGAAGGATATCCCGATCGGCAGCACCACCTGCAGCACGTTCACGTGCGGCTGGAAGCCGAGTGAAGTCAGAAGCGCCGCCGCCTCGTTGACGAAGAATCCCAGGTACTTGAAGAAACCCAGCAGCCCGAGATTGATGACCGCGCTCGCGATGACGCAGTAGCGGCGCCGACGTGGGTCTTTCGCGGCGTCGACGAGTTGGCCGAGCGCGAAATCCAGCACCGTGCTGAAACACAACAGCAGCAGGAACTTCCAGCTCCACGCACCGTAGAAAACATAGCTGGCGATCAGCAGCAGGACGTTCTGCGCCACCCTGCGTCGTAGTGCCCAATAGAGGCAGAAGACGGTGATGAAAAAGATTACGAACGTGGGTGAGTTGAAAAGCATTGTGACTATCCAGGCGGGCCGGCGGCCTCAGGACTCCAGCCGTTCACGAAGCTCGCCGAGGAACGCAGCGGCGCGCATGCCATCCGACATGCGATGGTCGAACCCCAGCACGAGATTCTGGGCCGATGGCGAAAGCGGAGCGCAGATGCCGAGAATGGCCGACTGCCTGTCGTTCAGCACCGGCACGAAATGCGTGACGCCATAGCCGGAGAGATCCGTAATCGTGAAGCTGCCACCGGAGACGTCAGCCATCAGCAGCTCTTCGCGAAAGTAACGTAGCGTCAGATCGCGCACCGCGCGGCTCACGTCGAGCTGCGAGAGACGCGGCACGTCACGCACCACCGGCACCCGAAGCGATTTGCCGGCATTCACCGCGAACCCGATGGAGACTTCGCGATAGGTATAGGCGCGGCCCTTGGCGTGAAAGCCCTTGAGATCGGGATAGTCGGCGAGCACCGCCGCCACCTCGCGTATCGCAAGCTCCAGAAGACTTACCGGACCCGCGACGCCCGCAAGCTCGGCCAGTTTGGCCTGGATGCGTTCCGCGGACACCGGCACCGTGACCATGCTCGGCACGATGTTCCGATACACATCGGAGAGCCGCACGGCCTCCATGACTTTCGATGAGCTCTGCTCGAGCGGCTCGTAAGGCGCGGCGGCATCGGAGGCAGGAGCGGCCACGGCAACCTGAGGCGCCTGTGCCCGGCGCGTGGTTTTTTCGGCCGCGACGCGCTCGACATCCGCGATTTCTATGCGACCGGTCGCGGGGAAGTCCGTGACCGCAACGCCCAGCTCCTGCATGCGCCGCAGGGCCTTTCGAGTGAACCGCACGTCGGCCGCCCCCATGGCTGCACCCGGAGCGCTCGCCGTGGCGGGAAGTTTGAGTTGCTCGAAAGTGGTCGCGGGCGAGTCCGACAGCCACGCGAGCACCGCTCCTACGGCCACGACACTCTTCGGCTCGTGCTCGTAGAACACGTAACCTTCCCGTTCCGCATTGACGTCGAACGTGGCCTTGGTGGTCTCGAGCGTAGCAATCGGGGCCCCGCTGGCCACGTGACCGCCGTTGGCAACCTGCCAGGCAACGATTACAGCATTGTCATCATTGACGTTCATCTGTGGAACGAGCACAGCGACTGCATCAGGCATCGAACAGCTCCAGGCAGGCTGCCGCGACAGACGACTCTCCGGGCAACACCACTCGCTCGAGCTCCATGGACGATGGAATCGGGGCGGGATGCGCGCCCACGCGGCGGACTCGCAGCGGAGCGGAGCCCGAGTAACGGGTGGCAACCGTCGCAATCACCTCACTCGCCAGGTCGAACGATTCCGCGCCCTCTTCCACGACCAGCAGCTTGCCCGTGCGGGCAACCGACTCGCGAATGGGCACACTGTCGAGGGGCGAGACCAGCAGCGGAAAGATGAGCTCGAGCACGATTTCTTCTTCGTCGAACACCGCGGCCGCCACACGCTCGGCGAGGGCGGACATCCGGCCGAACGCGACCACCGTGATATCCGCCTTGCCTGACGGCGTGAGCACCGTGGTGGGGAACGGCCCGTTGCTCTCGAGCCTCGTGTAGCCGGGCGGAAGGGCTGACGCCGCGCGCTCGCGGTAAAGCAGCTTGTTCTCGATGATCAGCACCGGGTCGCTGACGTTGCGCAAGGACTGGTAGAGCGCACCGATCTGCGCCCGGGCA
>JBDTUL010000034.1:0-20636 GCA_040007735.1 Gammaproteobacteria bacterium
GTCCGGACGCGTGCTGTATCGGCCATCAACGGACAACTCCGCGGAACCGCCGCCCGCAACAGCGGCATCACGAATGCCGTGCCAGATGGAAGTGGCGCCCGGGAAGAGGCTGTTGTTGAGCCCCGTGCCCTGCCACGTAAGCGTCCAGCCGCCACTCTGCTTGGGGAGATTGTCCGCGCCGTCTCCCGCGACGAGAAAATGCTGTGACGGTTTGAGCGGCAGCAGCCCGCCTGCATTCTTGAGCAGCACCAGAGATTCGCGCACGGCCGCGCGCGCAACCAGGCGATGTTCCGGGCTGCCGATGAGGTCGAAGCGCCCTCCGAACGGCCGCTTCGAAGGGGGCCCGGCCTCGAACAACCCCATGCGCATTTTCACGCGCAGGATCCGAGAAACCGCATCGTCGAGCCGGGGCAAGGAGATGACGCCGCTGCGCGCCTCCTTGAGAAGGTTGCCGTACAACCCGCGCCAGCTGTCGGGCGCCATATACATGTCGAGCCCAGCGTTCAGCGCCTGGGGGCAATCCACATTCGTGCAGCCAGCCACCTGGCCGTGCGCGTTCCAGTCGCTGACGATGAAGCCCTGGAAGTTCATTCGCTCCTTCAGAACCTCAGTGAGCAACCCGCGGTTGCCCGTGATCTTTACGCCGTTCCAGCTCGAGAACGACGCCATCACGGTCTGCACGCCCGCTTCGATGGCGGGCGGATAGCCTGCGCCGTGTATATCGCGAAGGGTGACTTCAGCGATGCGGGCATCCCCCTGGTCCCGCCCCTGGTCGGTGCCGCCATCGGCCAGAAAATGCTTGGTGGTTGCGAGCACATGCGGGGAGCGCAGGAAGTCCGGCGCGCCGGGCTCGCCCTGAAGGCCGCGTACGAAGACGCCCGTGTAGGAGGCGACGACAGCCGGATCTTCGGAATAGCCCTCGTAAGACCGGCCCCATCGCACATCCTGAGGAACGGTGACTGCGGGTGCGAACGTCCACTCCATGCCGGTGACGCGAACTTCCAGGGCCGTGATCGCCGCAATCTTTGCAATGAGCGCGGGGTCTCGCATGGCACCGAGCCCAACGTTATGCGGAAAGACTGTGGCCCCGACGATATTGCTGTGCCCGTGCACAGCATCGGTTCCCCACAACAGTGGAATGGCCGCGCGCCCACCCCGAGTGTCTACGGATGCCGCATAGAACGCATCCGCAAGCTCGAGCCATTTCGCCGCCGGCGCCAGGTCATCGCCATTGGGCCCGGAGCTGCCGCCATTCAGGATGGAGCCCAGGTGATACGTGCGCGCATCGTCTGGTGTGACACTGGCAATGTCCGCCTGCACGATCTGCCCGATCTTTTCCTCGAGAGTCATCTTTTTCAGCAGGCGCTGCACGCGGTCTTCGATGCCCGGATCCACTGGAACAGGCCACTTTGGGGCCGGCCACAATTGCGGATGCACGCTCGCCGCAGCATCGGGAGGAACCTGGGCATAGGTGACCGACGATGGCATCGCTGTCACCAGAAGCCCTATAAACAGCCCCGCAGAGAGGCTGAACGCCCGAGTCGTATCGCGCACGCCACAAGAATCCATAAGTTTGCCTCCCAGCAGATCGAGCTCAGTCGTGAATGCGTTGACATGCCGTTTGCACGGGCATAGATTCCGGCAACAATGACAGCGGAGGGCGGCAGGGAAGGCCGGCGACGTGAGGCGGGAAATCCAGTCTGTCAGTGAGTTCAGAGGCGCATACCGCGCCGCAGTTCGAGTATCCATCGCGCGAGAGTACGCCGCCGTGAGAAGAATTTCACCGCATAAAAGGGTCTCAGCGAGAAATGACAGCGGTTGTCATTAGCTTCGTTTGATTCGAGTCGGCCATTTCGCAAGCTCATCGTCACGAATTCAGCCAGGGGGATCAGTCACCATGTCGCACCGGAGAGAGAAACGATCGCGCCGTGCCGCGCGCACCGCGTTGATGACCGCGGTTTCGCTAGACATGCTCGCTTTTGGAATGGGCGCGAGCGCCCAGCAGGCCGCAGAGCCGCCCAAGACTCAGAGCGACGCGCAAGGCGCGAAGGCCACGGACGACTCCTCGCTGCAGGAAGTGGTGGTCACGGGGTTCCGCGCATCCCTGCAGAGCGCGCTGGAACGCAAGCGCGCCTCCAATCAACTCATCGAATCCATCGCTCCCGAAGACATCGGCAAGATGCCGGACCAGAATGTCTCGGAGTCGCTGCAGCGTTTGCCGGGCATTTCCATCAACCGCGCAGGCGGCAAGGGCACCCAGGTGCTCATCGATGGCCTGAGCAACAACCTGATCACGCTGAACGGCGAGGTGTTTCTCACCGGCCGTGAGTTCTATGTGTCGGGTGAGGCTTCTGGCGGCGGTAACGGCGGCAACGTGCAATACAGCTCGCTGGAGGGCATCCCCAGCGAACAGATCGGCGGCATCGACGTCATCAAGAATCCCACCGCGGCTGATCGCGAGGGAGGCCTGGGTGGCATCGTCAATTTACGCACGCGCTCCGCGCTGGCCCAGAGGGACGGGCTGAGTCTTGCGGCCAACGTTCGCGGCACCAAGGCGGGTGACGCTGAAGGCGGCGTCACACCGAACGTCACACTCGTGGGTGGCTACAAGTTCAGCGATCGCCTCGCGCTCACGGCCAGCCTGTCTTATGACCACCAGAGAACGCGCGACAAACAGTTCCAGGATCAGAATCGCAATCAGTGGCTCATCACTAATTCGGCGCAGGTGGGGTCCTACGTGGGCCCATCAACGCCTGCCACCTTGGGCACATTGCCGGGCGGCCAGCTCTACATCGTTCCGCAGCTGGGTTACCTCAGCGACGTTCTCCAAGAGGTGAAGACCAAGGGCGGCACGTTCGGTGCGGAGTGGGCCTGGTCGGACAGCGTGAAGAGCAGCTTCGACTACTTCTACGTGCGTGAAGAAGACGAGAGCCTCACTTACTCGAACAAAGTCTGGTTCAACGGCCAGGGCTCGCAGCCGGGCCAGCCCATCAATGGCATCGACCCGTCGCAGCCGTTCTCCATCGACGCCAACGGCGTCGTCGAATCCGCGTCTTTCATGGCCAATGGCGCGGAGACCTCGACGATATTTCAGAATGACGTGGCGAAGTCCAACACCCTGCAGTTCGCCACCAGCTTTGGCGGCGAGGGGCCGCTGAGCGGCGATGTCGCCGTTTCCTACGCGAAGGCCACGTCGAACCTGCAAGCTGCGGCAGCCGACGTAGAGCACGGCCTCTACAACTACTCTTCACCGGCCGCATCCGGCACAACGTCGCCGGCGGCGCCGGGCTGTAACAACGGCGGCACAACCTGCACCACGGGCGGCCACGGCTACACGTTCAACTGGAGCAATGGCGGCACCTCGGGCCTGCCCAGCGTCAGTTACCCGAATGCTTTCGGCTACACCGATGTGTTGTCGAATCCGGACTACACGACGTTCAAGTCCAACTGGGCGTGGGCGAATGCCACCGACGAAAAAAACCAGGCGATCAAGGGCAACATTCGCGTCGCCACCGGTCGCAATATGGTGCTCTCCGGCGGGGTGCGCTTCGCCAAGCGCGACGTGGATCAGGGGTTCGGCCGCTACCTGATCGATGGCGCATCAGCCGGCACCAGCGGCGTCGGCGCTGGCACCGCGGCCGGCAACTGCTGCATCGCTGCCGGCCAGAGCGGCACAAACCTGTATTACCAGGACCCGGGGTACGCAGCGATACCGTTCTCCATCGGCGGAACATTGCCGGCGGGAAGTGTGGGCGCCTCGAACCCCACGCTCGTGAAGTACTACAACAACTTCGCCGCCGGCAGAATCGCGGTGAAAGATCCGGGTGTTGGAGGAATGAAGAATCCCTCCACCTACCTGAACACCATCTGGACGCAGGCCGGCGTACCGAATACCACCGAATCTTTCTACGAAGACACGCTCAGCTCGTTTGCGGTGGGGGAGAAGACCCAATCGGCCTACGCGATGGGCGACATCGGTGGCACAACGGACGTCTACCACGCCAACTTTGGTGTTCGTGTGGTCAAGACAGACCTCGACATCGACAACGCCAGCACTGCAAACCCGACTACCTTCTTCGGCTCCGCTCCCTGGAACGGTGTGAACTCCAACAATGCTCCGGTTGCCCACGCCCGTAGCTACACCGACGTGTTGCCGTCGGCGAACGTGGTGTTCGATGCCACGCAGACACAGAAGATTCGCATCGGCGTGGCCAAAGTGCTGGCCCCGCAGAACCTCATGCAGCTGGGCCTGGGGAACGCGTTTGGCTTCACGCGCGGTGCCGACGGCCCCAACGGCCAGGCCCGCTTCCAGTTCAGCGGCGGCAGCTCGGGCAATTCGGAGATCGACCCGTTCCGCGCGAAGCAGTTCAACCTCTCCTGGGAAGACTACCTGTCGAACGGCGGGCTGCTGAGCGCCGGTGTGTTCTACAAGAAAGTGGATAGCTTCGTCACCATCGCCAACATCCCCACACTCGTGCCGGATGATTTCGGTGGCACCGTGGCGAACGTGCAGACGCCGATCAACGGTGGCGACGGCAAAGTCTACGGCGCCGAAATCGGCGGCCAGTACGCGTTTGCCAGCGGCTTCGGCATCGCGGCCAACTACACGCGTGTGAAGTCTACCTCCGCGCAGTTCACGTCGTTCGAGACAGACCTGCCGATTCCCGGCGTGTCGAAGAACTCAGTAAACGTCATCGGGTACTACGAACACTTCGGGTTCTCCGCGCGTGCTGCGTATTCCTGGCGCAGCCGCGCCCTGAACAGCTCTCTCGTCGGTTCCACGTTTACGTTCAAGGACCAGAACGGCGTGGACAGGACCTATGGAGTGTTCTCAGCACCGTACGGCCAGCTCGACGGCCAGATCGGCTACGACTTCGGCCCGCAGTTCGGGTTGGTGCTATCGGCGGTGAATATCACCAATGAGAAGCAGCACACCTATCTGCAGTACGAGAATCTGCCCTTCACCTATGACGACACGGGGCGCCGCCTGTTCTTCGGCTTCAAGGTGAAGATGTAGGCCGGAACGATGCGCATCCAGCGCATCGCCATCGTCGGCGGCGGCACCGCGGGATGGATGGCAGCGAGCACCCTGGCACGGGTGCTCGCTGGCTCCTGTTCCATTCGACTGGTCGAGTCGGCGGAGATCGGTACGGTCGGTGTCGGCGAGGCGACCATTCCGCCAATCCTGGATTTCCTGCGATTCCTGGGCATCGACCAGAACAACTTCGTCGAGCAGTGCCAGGCTACTTACAAACTCGGCATCGGCTTTCGGGACTGGTTGCGCGTCGGTCACCAGTACTGGCACCCCTTCGGGCAGTTTGGTCACGCGATCAACGGCCACCCGTTCTATCACTACTGGCACAAAGCGAATGCGCAGGGGCTCAACCCTGAAGTGGCGGCGTTCAATGTGGAAGTGGCGCTGGCCGAAGCCAACAAGTTCATTTTCCCTACCAACACGCTGGGTGTCGCTCACGAGCTTCGCTACGCGTTGCATTTCGACGCGGTGCTCGTTGCGCGTTACCTGCGACGCTACGCAGAACGTTTGGGAGTAGTGCGGCTGGAACGCAAGGTGGTGTCGGCAACCCAGCGCGAAGATGGCTCTATCGACGAGTTGATATTCGCCGAGGGCGATCGCCTGCAGGCAGACCTCTACATCGATTGCAGCGGCTTTCGCGGCCTGTTGATTCAGGAAACGTTGCAGGCAGGGTACGAGGATTGGTCGCGCTATCTTCCGTGCGACCGAGCGGTCGCGGCACCCACGGCGCATGAGGGGCCACGCGCGCCTTACACGTTATCCACGGCGAGAGCGGCCGGCTGGCAGTGGCGCATTCCATTGCAACACCGGGTGGGGAACGGCTACGTCTATTGCAGCTCTCACGTGAGCGACGACGCTGCGGCGGAGGATCTGCTGAGTGTGATCGGCCAGAAGACTCTGGCGGAACCTCGCTTCCTGCGCTTCGTCACCGGTCGGCGCAAGCAGTTCTGGAGCAAGAACTGCGTGGCGCTGGGGCTGGCTTCCGGCTTTCTGGAGCCGCTCGAGTCCACTAGCATTCACCTGGTGGTGAGCGGGCTCTATTGCCTGCTCGATCATTTTCCGGATCTCTCGTTCGACCCGGCCAACATCGCGCACTACAACGCGCAGATCATCGAGGAGTTCGACCGGGTTCGCGACTTCATCGTGCTGCACTACTGTGCCACCGAGCGCACGGATTCGCCGTTGTGGCAGTACTGTCGCAGCATGGAGATTCCGGACAGCCTCGCCGGGCGGCTGGAGCTCTACCGTCGAACGGGCCGGGTGTTCCAGCAACGCTTCGAGCTCTTCACCGATTTGAGCTGGTTCTTCGTGCTCGAGGGCCTCGGAGTGCGGCCGCGGGACTACAATCCGCTGGTCGATACCGTCGACTTCGAACAGGTGAAGCGCCTCATGAACGATCTCCGCGCCAAAACAAGTGCGGCTGTGGCCGTGGCCCCCCCACACGACAGTTTCTTTGCGGCACGCGGCGTTCAGGCTGAGGGATGATCGGCACACGCAAGCTGCTGGCCGGCGTGGAGCTGGGCGGCACGAAATGCGTCTGCATCCTGGGCACCGGCCCGGATGACATTCGCGTCCAGGAGCGGCTCCCCACCACCGGCCCCGAAGCCACGCTGAGCCGCATCGAGGCGCTGCTCGAGCAGTGGACCACGCAGCACGGCGCCTTCGTGGCGCTCGGCATCGCATCCTTCGGGCCGCTGGATTTGAAGCCCGGCTCGGCTACGCACGGCTTTATCAAGGCGACCACCAAGCCCGGCTGGAGCAATACGGACGTCGCGGGGCGCCTCGCGCGCCGCTTTTCGGTTCCCGTCGAAGTGAATACGGATGTGAATGGTGCCGCGCTCGCCGAAGGGCGCTGGGGCGGCGCGCAAGGCCTGGACGATTTCGCCTACATCACGGTGGGCACGGGCGTAGGGGTCGGCCTCATCGTGAACGGCGCGCCGGTCTTCGGCTGTAACCACACCGAGATGGGGCACATTCGCGTGGCGCGCATGGCGGGCGATCAGTGGCCCGGTGCGTGCGTTTTTCACGGCGATTGCGTGGAAGGGCTGGCCAGCGGGCCGGCAATCGAAGCCCGGGCCGGTGTGAGCGCGGACCACCTCGCGACGGACCACGTCGCCTGGGCTGCGGTGGCGCATACCCTCGGGCAGCTTTTGCACACCCTGGTGCTCACGACGGCTCCTCGGCGCATCTTTTTGGGCGGCGGAGTCATGGCGTCACAGGAGCACTTGTTTCCTCGGGTGCGCCACGAGCTGCAAGCCAGCCTGAAAGGGTACGTGGAAGTCGCCCCCGTCAACCGGGGCATCAAGCAATACGTGGTGCCGCCGGGCCTCGGCACCCTGGCCGGGCCCCTCGGGTCGCTTGCTCTGGCTGCCAAGGCCAGCCGGGCCCGATAACCCGCACGCGTTGCGTGCGGTGCAAGTCTGTTGCGTGCCAGTGAATGGGCTGGTATGTATACGACATGCCATGGCGACTGCTGAAATTCGGGCTGGCCCGCGCGCATCCCGAGCCCCGCATGTTTACTCAGCGGGGGGCCCTCAAGCCCGCTTACGACGTCGTCATCATCGGCGCGGGCGGGCATGGGCTCGCTTCGGCGTACTACCTGGCGCGGGACCACGGAATTCGCAACGTCGCCGTGCTGGAGAAGGGCTACATCGGCGGCGGGAACACCGGCCGCAACACCACGATCATCCGCTCGAATTACCTCACGCCGGAAGGCGTCAAGTTCTACGACGAAAGCGTCCGCCTCTGGACCGACCTCGCGCAGGACTTCGACCTGAATCTCTTCTATTCCACTCGAGGCCACTTCACGCTCGCGCACACGGATGCGTCGATGCGCACCATGCGCTGGCGCGCGGAAGTGAATAAACACTTCGCCGTGAACAGCGAGGTGGTAGACGCGCAGTCCGTGCATGAAGCCATTCCGCAAATGGACATGACTTGCGGGGGCCACGCCCCGGTTCTCGGCGCGCTGTACCACGCGCCGGGAGCCATCGCCCGGCACGACGCAGTGGCGTGGGGCTACGGTCGCGGCGCGGATCAGCGCGGCGTCGAAATCCACCAGAACACCGAAGTGCTGGGCATCGAAACCGAAGACACGGGTTCGGGCCCCCGCGTGAAAGCGGTGGTGACGAATCGCGGCCGCATCGAAACCCGAAAGGTGCTGTGCGCGGTCGCGGGCTCCACGCCGCGTCTGCTCAACATGGTGGGGTTGCATTCACCTATCTATATTCATCCCCTGCAGGCGATGGTGTCGGAGCCCATCAAGCCGTGGCTCGATCCGATCATCGTTTCCGGCTCGCTGCATGTGTATGTCAGCCAGAGCGCACGCGGCGAGCTGGTGATGGGCGCATCGCTCGATCCCTATGAGTTGCATGCCAGCCGATCCACGCTGGATTTCGCGGAAGCCCTCGCGGCGCGCATGCTGGATCTGTTCCCCACGCTCTCCGACATCAAAGTGAATCGGCAGTGGGCCGGCATGGCCGACATGACGCCGGACTTCGCGCCGATTCTGGGCAAGACGCCGGTGGCCGGGTTCTACCTCGATTCGGGCTGGGGCACGTGGGGCTTCAAGGCGACGCCGGTGTGCGGCAAGACCATGAGCCACACGGTAGCGCGGGACGAGACGCATCCGCTCATCGAGGGCTTTCGCTTCGATCGTTTTCGGCGCTACGCGCTCACCGGCGAGAAAGGCGCCGCGTCCGTGGGTCACTGATGAAGATCCTGACGTGTCCCATCAATGGCTCGCGCCCGATCAGCGAATTCGCATACGGCGGCGAGCTGCGTGAGCTTCCCGACCCGGCCCAGGCGAGCGATGCCGAGTGGGCCGACCACGTGTTCAATCGCAGCGGCATCAGCGGCGTGAAGCACGAATGGTGGTGCCACACGCCGAGTGGCGTTTGGTTCATTGCCGAGCGCGACACCGCAGCGGACGTGGTGCTCAGCACTTATATGTATGGGCAGGAGAAGCCCGGCAACACCGAAGGTGCCGCGTGAAGCGCATCGACCCCGTTGTCGGCGAATGGATCGAAGGTGCCGCGTGAAGCGCATCGACCCCGTCCCCGGTGAATGGATCGATCGAACGCGTCGCGTGGGCTTCATGTTCGAGGGCCGGCCTGTCGAAGGCTTCCAGGGTGACACGTATTCCTCCGCGCTGCTGGCAAACGATATTCACGTGCTCGGAAGGTCGTTCAAATATCACCGGCCGCGTGGGGTGCTCAGTGCCGCGAATCACGACGTGAACGTGATGTTTCAAGTTGAGCACTCGGCGCAAGCGGGTGGCTCGCGCAGCGTGCCGAATGTTCGTGGGGACGTGGAGCCGCTGCGGGCTGACGCAAACATCACCGTGGTAAACACCAGCGGCGGCGTCGAGCGCGATCGGATGGCGATGATGGATCGGTTCTCCCGATTCCTGCCGGTCGGCTTCTATTACAAGGCGTTTCACAGCAAGCGCACGTTCCCGCGTTGGGAGCGCATGATCCGGCGCGCTGCAGGTCTGGGGCACGTGGACCCGCGTGCCACGCGTCGGCCCACAGCGAAGCGGTATGCGCACACAGACGTGTTGGTCATCGGCGCGGGGCCTTCGGGGCTTGCGGCTGCGGTGGAGGCTGCGGAGCGCGGGGCTCAAGTACTGCTCGCAGATGACACGGCCCGTCCAGGAGGCAGTGGTCTCTACACACGCGGTGGAGGCAACGTTGATCGTCGTGTCACGGAGCTTGCGGCGGCTGCTTTAGCACATCCCCGCATACAGTTTTTGGCGCAGACGTTCGCGTCGGGCTACTACGCGGATTTGTGGGTGCCGCTGGTTGCGGGGGATCATCTCATCAAGGTGCGGGCGCGCGCCGTCGTTGTTGCGCAGGGCGCGTTTGAGCAGCCGGCGGTTTTTCGCGGGAACGATCTTCCGGGTGTGATGCTGGCGAGCGGCGCGCAGAGACTGATGTATCGGTATGCCGTAGCGCCTGCGTCGCGAGTGGCGATACTGACCGCGAATTCAGAAGGGTACCTGGCCGCGCTGGATGCGAAAGCTCGCGGGCTCGATGTGCTCGGCGTTCTCGATCTTCGCGAGTCGGTGCACGAATCCGAAACGCGGCTCGTGGAAACGGTTCGGGCGCGCGGCATTTCCATTCGCTACGGCGTGCAGCCTGTCGAGGCGCGCGCGGGTGCGGATCATCGGCTCAGCGAAATCGAATTCGAAGTGACGGCGCGGGACGGCGGTCCGTCACGTCATCGCTGGATGGTAGATGGGTTGTGGATGAGCGTGGGGTTCGCGCCGGCGAATCAGTTGCTCCATCAAGCGGGCGCGAGGATGCGCTTCGATGCGGCCATTCAGCAGTTCGTGCCGGAGCGGCTGCCGCCGGGCGTGTTCGCGTGCGGCAAAGTGGCGGGATACTTCGATCTGGCCGGTCGCCTGACGAATGGGCGCGAGACGGGGGCTGCGGCCGCCGAACACGCGGGTGTCGGCCCAACCCGGTCGAGCAGCACATCGAGCAGCGTGCCGGGCAGCACATCGAGCAGTACATCGGGCGGCGCGCTGGGCAGCACGTCGAGCAGCGCGCCGGGCGCTGGTGCGAAAGGTCCAAATCATCCGCGCGCCGCGCGCGGCAGCCCTTCTCACGAATACCCGATTTTTCCCCATCCCAAAGGCAAGGAGTTCGTCGACTTCGACGAAGACCTGCACCTTCGCGATATCGCAAATGCATTCCAGGAAGGCTTCGACAGCAGCGAGCTTCTCAAGCGTTACTCCACCGTGGGCATGGGCCCGAGCCAGGGCAAGCATTCCAATCTCAACGCCATGCGCGTTCTCGCGCGGTTGCGTGGTGAGTCTGTCGAAACAGTTGGCGCCACGACCTCGCGCCCGATGTTTCACCCGGTGCCGTTGTCGCACCTGGCCGGCCGAGCGTTTTATCCGCAGCGTCGTACCGCTCTTCACTCAGAGCATGAAGCATTGGGTGCGGTGTGGATGCCCGCCGGAGATTGGCAGCGGCCCGAGTATTACGCACGCACAGACGAAGCACGCAAAGCCTCCATCGAAGCGGAAGTGCGTGCCGTGCGCACCGGTGTCGGCCTCATCGATGTCGGAACGCTGGGCAAGATTGAAGCGCATGGCGCTGGCGCGGCCGGGTTTCTCGACCGCGCGTACGCAGGCCAGTTCAGCACCCTGAAAGTGGGCATGACTCGCTATGGGTTGCTGCTCGATGAGTCCGGCGTCATCGTCGACGATGGCGTCATTGCGCGCCTGGGCGACGAGCGTTTCTATTTCACCACCACCACTGGTAACTCCGGCTCGCTGTTCCGTGAGTTCGGCCGCCTGGCAACGTGGTGGCGCTTGCCTGTGGGGCTTGTGAATCTCACGGGCCATTTCTCCGCGTTCAACATTGCGGGGCCGGCAGCTCGCGCGGTGCTCGCGGAACTGACGCCAGTCGATCTCTCGCAGGCGGCGTTCCCTTATCTCGGTGTGCGCGAAGGCGAGGTGGCGGGAGTGCGTTGCCGTTTGATGCGTGTTGGGTTTGTTGGCGAGATTGGCTACGAGATTCACTTGCCCGCTGGCGACGCGACAACAGTTTGGCGCGCGCTGATGCGGGCTGGAGAACGCCACGGCATTCGCGCGTTCGGTGTGGAAGCTCAGCGCATCCTGCGACTCGAGAAAGGTCACATCATCGTGGGCCAGGATACCGACGGGCTGACGAATCCCCTTGAGATCAACGCCGGGTGGGCAGTTCGGATGAACAAGCCGTTCTTCGTCGGCCAACGTAGCCTGCGCATTCTCGAATCACGGCCGCTGCGCCAGCAGCTCGTGGGATTCAAGCTTCGCGACGGGAGCGCGGCGCGCCCGAAGGAATCGCATCTCATCATCGACGCGGGACGCATCGCGGGGCGCGTTACGAGCATCGTCGAATCCCCGACGCTGGGCGCAACCATCGGGCTTGCGCTTGTAGATCCCGACATGGCGAAGCGGAACGAGCTGCACATCCGCGTGGAGCGAGGCGAAGAGGTTGTCGTGACCGTTGTGCCGCTGCCGTTCTACGACGCTCCAGGTGCGCGCCAGCGCCTGGAAGAAGCGGCGGCGTCGCCTCTGGAGACGACGGCGTGAGCGCCGGTGTGGTCATCGACGTGGTTTCGGGCCGCGGGCGCGTGGGCTGCAAAGGGCCGGGCGCGCCAGCATGGCTCGAGAAGCACGGCATCACGGTGCCGGATGCGCCTAACCGTTACGCGATCGACTCGTCGGGCGTGCTGTCAGCGCGGCTCGCGACGTCTGAGTTCCTGATCGAAGCCACAAACGACGGCGCCGCCAGCGTCGTCGAGCCCGTGCGGCGTGCGCTGGAATACGCGGACTTTCCGCAGGGCGTGTATCCCGTGCTCAGGCAAGACTTCGTGCTGGAGATCTCCGGCGCCGAGGCAGCAGGGCTCTTCAATCAAACCTGCGCTGTGGATCTCGAGCCTGTCGCACGGCAATCGACCGCTGCTGACGGCCCCGTGATCATGACGTCCATGATCGGCGTCAGTGTCGTGCTGGTTTGCCAACAACTTTCCGAGGGCCGGCGCTTCAGCGTGTGGAGCGACCCGAGCTACAGTGCCTACTTTCATTCTCAACTGCTCGCCATCGTCACCGACCGAGGAACTTCCCCATGACTCCGGAACAGGCGAAACGCTTCTTCAAAGAAAACGATATCCGCTACGTGCTGGCGCAGTTCGTAGACGTGCACGGCTCCGCGAAAGCGAAGGCCGTGCCGGTTGAGCACTACGACATGGTGGTGGGCGCCGGCGCGGGGTTCGCCGGGTTCGCCGTGTGGGGTCTCGGCATGGGTCCGCACGGCCCGGATTTCATGGGTGTCGGCGACCCTTCCACGATTTCCGCCATCCACTGGATGCCGGGTTTCGCCCGCATGGCGTGCGACGGCCATGTGAACGGCAAGCCCTATGCGTATTGCTCGCGCGTGGCGGCGAAAGCGCAGCTCAAGCGGTTTACGGATCGCGGCCTTACGCTTTACACCGGCATCGAACCCGAGTTCATGCTGCTGAAGCGGGATGACAAGGGCGAGCTGCAGCCGTTCGATTCGTCAGACAGCCTGGAAAAACCCTGCTACGACTACAAGGGGCTGGCCCGCGCGGGCGCCATGCTCGATGAGCTGACCCGGCACCTGCGAGCCGTGGGCATCGATGTCTATCAAATAGACCATGAGGATGCGAACGGCCAGTTCGAGATCAACTTCACGTATGCAGAGGCGCTGCGCACGGCCGACAATCTCATCTACTTCAAGATGGCCGCCAGCGAGATTGCGCGTGCCCACGGCGCTATCTGCACGTTCATGCCAAAGCCGTTCTCGAATCGCACGGGCACCGGCGGGCACTTCCACATTTCCATCGGCACCGCCGAGCAAAAGAACGCGTTCTACGACGACACGGACAAGCGAGGACTCGGGCTCTCGCAACTGGGTTACTACTTTCTGGGCGGGCTGCTCGCACACGCACGCGCGCTCACTGGCATTTGTGCGCCTACGGTGAACTCTTACAAGCGCCTGGTGGTTGGGCGGTCGCTGTCCGGCGCCACGTGGGCTCCGGCCTATATTGCGTACGGCAACAACAACCGGACTGCGTGCGTGCGCATTCCCTATGGCCGCATCGAAATGCGGTTGCCGGACGGTGCCATGAATCCGTACCTGGCGACGGCTGCCATCGCGGCCGCCGGCATGGATGGCATCGACCGCAAGCTCGATCCCGGCGAGCCGCTCAATGAGAACCTGTATGAGCTGACCGAAGGGCAGATCCGCGATCGCAAGATCGGCCTGCTGCCGCAGTCGCTGAAGGAAGCCATGGATGCGCTGGAAGCGGACGAAGTGGTGAAGCAGGGCATCGGCCTCGACCTCGCCAACGAGTTCATCAAGCTCAAGCGCATGGAGTGGGTGGAGTTCTCGCGCCACGTCAGCTCGTGGGAAACCCAGCGTTACCTGGAAATGTTTTAGGCGAGATGCTTTAGGAGCCTGCCATGTGTGGAATCGTTGGATTGCTGGTGAAGAAGCCGGCGCTGCGCGAGCAGCTGGGCGAGCTGATGGTGCCCATGCTCATCGGTATGACCGAGCGCGGGCCGGATTCCTCGGGCATGGCAGTGTTTACCAGCCAGCTGCCGGACTCGCAACGCAAACTGAGTCTGTATGCGCAGTCGCCGGATTTCGACTGGGAGGCGCTTGGGTCGCAGTTACATCAGACGTTCGCGGGCGCCGGGGCGGGTGCTCGCGAACGCGCGAGTGGCGCTGGCCTGGACACAGGGGCGGGCGCCGGCACCACCTTTGAAGTAAAGGTCAATCACGCTATTTTCACCACCACCTCGTCACCGGAGGCGATTCGCGCGTGGCTGACAAGTCACTATCCGGCTGTGCATGTATTGAGCGTCGGCCGATCTATCGATTTGTACAAGGATGTTGGGTTGCCCGCGGAAGTGGCAGAGCGCTACGCGTTCTCCAGCTTTACGGGCACGCACCTCGTGGGACATACCCGAATGGCCACGGAGTCGGCGGTGACGCCGGAAAATGCGCATCCGTACACCGCTGGTGAAGATTGGTGCCTCGTCCATAACGGGTCACTGGCCAACCCCGGCATGCTCCGTCGCAAACTGGAAAAACTCGGCGCCCGTTTCGAGAGCGACTGTGACACTGAGGGTGCGTGCCGTTACATCCATTGGCGGCTGGAGCAGGGCGAAACCCTGGAAACCGCGCTCCACAAGGCCTTTGAAGACTTCGATGGATTCTTCACGTTCCTGATGGGCACGGGGGGCAAACTCGCGCTGGTTCGCGACCCCTTTGCGTGCAAGCCGGCAGTGGTTGCGGAAACGGATGACTACGTCGCTATCGCTTCCGAGTTCAGGTCGCTTGCGCATCTGCCGGGTGTGAGCAACGCCCGTGTCTTCGAACCCAAGCCAGCCGAGGTGTACTCATGGGCGGTATGACAGCGGCGAAGCTCGATGCGGCGAAGGTGTTCGATCTTCGGCGCCACACTTTGCGCGAGACCAACCAGTTCCTGCACGGGGATCTCACCGGGGTTTCCAACGTTCGCGTCGAGAATCCGGACGGGGCTCATAGCATCGCTGTGGGTCTGAATGCCCCGGTGCACGTGGAGATCTTCGGGCACGCGGGGTACTACGCGGCCGGTATGAATCAACTGGCTACCGTCGTGGTCCACGGGAATGCCGGGCCGGGCGTTGCTGAGAACATGATGTCCGGCAGGGTTGAGGTGGATGGGTTTGCCAGCGGTGGGGCGGGCGCTTCGGCGCACGGCGGCCGCCTGATCATTCGCGGGGATGCCGGGCTTCGCTGTGGAATCTCGCTCAAGGGCGCGGACATTATCGTCGAGGGCGAAGTCGGAAGTTTTTCGGCTTTCATGGCGCAGGCGGGCCGCATGCTCATCTGCGGTAACGCGGGCGATGGGCTCGGCGACTCACTCTATGAAGCCGTGCTCTACGTGCGCGGCGAGATCCGCTCGCTCGGCGCCGACGCACAAGTCGAACCGATGACGGCGGCCGATCACGCGGCCGTGAAGGAAATGCTGGACGCCGCGGGCCTGCGTTACGCGACGAGCGAGTTCAAACGCGTCGCCTCGGCGCGCTCGCTCTATCACTGGAACGCTGACGCGAACCAGGAGTATTGAAGTGCACACGGAACGCCCGGCGCGCCCAGAACACGACAAGCGCCCAGCAAGCCCCCTTTTGCCGACACCTGGAACTCGATGCCAGTCAGGCACGCTGACGCGTCAACGGAGACTTTCACGATGACACCCGACACCGCACACATCCCGGCGCGCGACGACGCGACGGCCCCGCGTGCTCTTCGCCAGGAAGAGAGCGCCACGTTCGACCGCACCGTCATCGACTACATTCAGCATGCGGCTGCAACCGGGCTCTATGAAATTCGCGGGCTCGGCGCAAAGCGGCGGGTGCCGCATTTCGACGATCTCGTGTTTCTCGGGGCTTCGCTTTCCCGCTACCCGCTGGAGGGTTATCGCGAGAAGTGCACCACGAAGACCGTGCTGGGCGCCCGCTTTGCCAGCAAGCCGATTGAGCTCGAGATCCCGATCACCATTGCGGGCATGAGCTTTGGCGCATTGTCGGCGAATGTGAAGGAGGCACTTGGGCGCGCGGCCACGGAGCTCGGCACCTCCACGACCACCGGCGATGGCGGCATGACCGCCGAGGAACGCCTTTCCTCCAAGACGCTTGTCTATCAATGCCTGCCGTCGCGATATGGCTTCAATCCAGACGATCTGCGCAAGGCGGATGCGATCGAGGTGGTGATTGGGCAAGGCGCCAAGCCGGGCGGCGGCGGCATGCTGCTGGGTCAGAAGATCAGCCCGCGCGTCGCGAAGATGCGCACACTGCCTGAAGGTGTGGATCAGCGCTCGGCCTGTCGGCACCCGGATTGGACGGGGCCCGACGATCTCGCCATCAAGATTCGCGAGCTGCGTGAGATGACGGATTGGGAGAAGCCCATCTATGTGAAGGTGGGCGCCACGCGGGTGTTTCATGATGTGAAGCTGGCCGTGCATGCGGGGGCGGACGTTGTCGTAGTCGATGGCATGCAGGGTGGCACGGCGGCGACGCAGTGGGCGTTCATCGAGCATGTGGGCATTCCCACGCTGGCGGCGGTTCGGCAGGCTGTGGATGCGCTGGAGGATCTGAACAAGAAGGAAGAGGTTCAGTTGATTGTGTCAGGCGGCATTCGCACTGGAGCTGATGTCGCGAAGGCGTTGGCCATGGGTGCGGACGCGGTGTCGATCGGGCAGGGTGTGTTGATTGCGCTGGGGTGCAATTCGAGCAGCTACTTTCAAGGCGGGCGACACATCGACGCTTCCGCGGACTACGCCAAGCTGAACACATCCGCTGGGCATTGCCATCACTGCCATACAGGGCGGTGTCCGGTCGGCGTTACGACTCAAGACGTCGTGCTGGAGAAGCGGCTCGAGCCGGCCGTGGGTGCCAAGCACGTGCGTAACTACATCAAGACCCTGAACATGGAGCTCACGATGATTGCTCGCGCCTGCGGAAAGCAGAATGTGCATCACCTGGAGCGCGAGGACCTCGCGGCGCTCACTATCGAAGCGGCTGCGATGGCGCATATCCCGCTGGCCGGCACGTCCTGGATTCCGGGGTAAGGAATCCCGACCCGCGCCACTCAGACTCCTGCACTCAGCGCCAGATTGCTGCGAGTGCGTTGCTGCGGGGTCACTCTTATATATAGGGAATTCGCGGGGACTTTTGGCTGTGGCGCAGCATTCAGCGCCGGGCGGCGATTGGGTCACACGCCCATAGCAGACTCCGCATCTCAGTAACAGCGCTGAGCCCTACGCAAATCACCAAGTCCACGCGCTGACAATCTGCACGCCCGGGCCTACAGTTGCGCGGTTGAATCTGAAAAGTAGCGGCGCCCGACGGTGTAACAAGCACCGCCGAGCGCCTGACACAACCGCCCACAAACAAGGTAGGCGACCATGCTGAGATCCATTGTAAGCGGCAACCCCGCTCACGCAGTACCGCAATCCAACCCCAACCTGGACGAGCTTCCTATCCGCCTGCGCGAGCACGTGCAGCGGCTACGGCTCGTCCTTCCCGTTATCAGCGTTTCAGTCATGGCCTTGCGCCTGCAAAACGCTGAGTTCGATGAAGACATCGCCTCGGTCTTGTACCAGGGCGCATGCGACCCGCTCGATCGCCAGATAGAAGACCTCGACACAATCCTTCAATCGCTGCGCGTGCGGCGGGCAGGGGAGGTGGCGCCATGACGGCCACCGAGGGCGTCGATGTAGGAGCGATCGTCCCGACGCTTCAGGCCACGGCGGCCGTGCTGCTGCCGGGAATGGGGGTCTTGAGGACGTCGAGATTGCGGACTACCACTGATGGACAGGAGTATGAGTATGGGCATCAAGAATGGAATGCGGCCGGTTCACCCGGGGGAAGTGCTGCGCGAGGATTTTCTGCGGCCCGCGGGTCTGACCGCGAATGCTCTGTCGAAGGCGTTGCGTGTGCCTGCGCCGCGCATTAATGACGTTGTGCGCGAGCGCAGGGGCATCACGGCGGATACCGCTATGCGCCTGGCGCGCTACTTCGGAGGTGATGCGCACTCATGGCTGAACCTGCAGGCGATCTACGATTTGCGCGTTGCTGAGATCGCGAACGCGCGCAAGATCGAACGTGATGTCATGCCTAGCGCCGCAGTGCACAGCTAAAGGACCCTGTCTTGGGGATCGGCCCCACCGTCACGCAACGGAGCGAAGCGGATAGGTGCGCGATGAAGCTCGCATTTCATGTAAGCGAGATCCCTGCCGCCAGCGGCTTGACCGACACTCAAATGTGGGCAGCGATCAGGAGCGGTGAGCTGCCCTCGCTCAAGGTCGGCCGCTTCTCTGGGGCCGAGCGCGGCAAGTTCTTACGCAAGGACGCAGTGTTGGAGCTTCCCGTGTATCTCGAAGCCGGCGTGCGCGATTATCTCACTACGCCCGCACCATCGTATTCGCCGAGGAGATGATCCGCCTCGTCGTAGGCGAAGTGGCGACGTAGCGTGTGAGTGAGGAATTTGACTTCTTCACGCGCTGGCCCAGCGCATTCAATACGTAGCTGGTCGTCACCGCTTCGCTGGTAACTGAAGTCTTGCGGCATGGGCGCCATGAAGCTGCGCCCCCGCAACTTCATCCTCATCGGACTGCTGCGCACCGGGCTCGATCCGGATGAGCTCGCTAAACAGGGATCGCTGTTCTAACCAGCAGGAACAGAAGATCGAAGATGAACGTCCCTACCGCCGTTGCACCGAACGGCGCTGCACTGAGCGACGGCGCGCTTGGCGTGCTCGGATTTGCCTAGTGAGGTTGCGCCGCAATTCTTCTATCCGGGCTCCGTCCGCTTCGCGTCCGAGCTCGGTATACAGCCCCGCTGCGTGTTCAAAGGCTTCCTCGATCTCTTCCTTCCTCGACCAACTGAAGCGACCTTTGCTCAAAAGTGAGATCGCGCGTTCGTAGTAATCGAGCGCCTTTGTCGAAGCACCCAGATTGCGGAAGTGATCGCCAAGATCGATGAGAGCGAGCGTGTTGTCAGGCTCGAGAGCCAGAATTTCTTCGTAACACTTGCGCGCATTCACATAGTCCCGAGAGCGCAGCAGCTTCTGAGCATGATGTTGCGCGCGGTTCAAAGCCTTCAACTCCAAAATGTTGCCCTTCAACCTCAGCGCCTCGACGTGAACCGGCCGACCGCCGATGATCTCCTCGAGTTCTGCCAGCGCATCCGCGTACTGACCTGAGATGGCAGTATCACGGATTTCCTCAAGCCGCTTGCTCATGCGCCGTGATCTACCGGGCGGCATTCAGATTCCATCACGCCACCAGTCAGGAAACTCATCTGGATAGAAGTTCCGATAGGTTCTGCAAGATTGAAGATCTCCAGCCTCACACATCTGCCGCAGCGTTCCCTTCACCAGATCGTCACGTATCGGCGGACACGCCTCGACCTTCGTAAAGCCGCGCTTCGCCACCTTCATCCACGCTTCGAGTGCACGCTTTCGCGCCGGATTCATTCCCGGCGTGCGCTTGATTGCATCCTTGATTCGCTCTATCGCCTTCTCTACTTCCTGGCGCGGCGTGCTCTTGTTGATATCACGCGGAATCAGCGGGTCATTGCCGCCCAATCCCTTCTGGCCTCCGCCGCGCTCTGCAAGCCCTTCAGGATCGATGAATTCAAGCGGATTGTTCAGCGCGTACGCATACGTGTTCAGTCCGCTGAGAAGCCCGATCGGGTCGCTCTCAACGTATCGCCCGGTTGCTGAGTCGTAATCACGGAAGTAGTTGTAAACGGATCGCGCACTCCGTCGTAGATTCAGGGCAGCGAATCGTACGGCTATTTCTTCGAGGGCTCCACCGCGTAGTAGGCTCTTCCATTGCGCTCATCCACGATCAGGAATTGAGATCCCTCCTCGTGCCCAGTGAACGCGACAAGGCCAGACCCTTCGGGAAATGCGTCCTTCCACCTGTAACCACGCAGCTTTCGCTCGACTTCTCGGCCGGCATCTCCCGTTGCGCGCTGGAACCTGCGCACGACGTCGGCCTGCTCGGAACGATCAAATGCGAACTCCAAGGCCTGAATGTTGGCGTCGACGTTGTACCACCCCGAGATATTGCGCGCGGAACGCGGAACGAACTCGGGCACGCTGGCAGCCTGAACGCCTGTATCTCGCTTGAGTTCGGTGTACGTCGCGTACTCGTAGTACGTGCTGCTGTCGCTGCTCTTGAGAATCAGCAGATACGCGGCAACCAGCGCGCCGGCTGCAACGGCCACGATGATCAGAATTCTTGCGAGACGAGACATGGCTACCACACAGTCCTGTATTTCTGCATGAATGGTCGATAACGAGCCGGCAGGTTATCCAGCAAATGCGAGCATTGCTGAAAGCAAGAAACATTGTTTGGACAGGCCAATCCCTGCTCGTTCGCGCTCTGATCGCCCGCGATATCGTTCATCATCTCCTGATGCGATCTCCGACGCCCATCTCCGTAGTACCCCAGCCGTCCGAGTGGATAGTCACGCAAATACTCCTTCTCGTTTGCATAGCTGCGAATGTCTGAGTCAGTAGAACCG
>JBDTUL010000035.1:0-20370 GCA_040007735.1 Gammaproteobacteria bacterium
GGTGCGGCGACACAGACTCATGTAAATCAAGCCGTTAGATCGCTAAACCACGTTGACGGGCTCTTTGCAGCCGGCGCACCTGCGTTTTTGCGGGCATGGCCGAAACTCCCGGCCACGGCTATGGTCGAATCTTGCGACTCAATCTTTCGGGTTCGGGAGCTTCGCCATGACTAAACCGCTTCTGCTCGCTGTTTGCGCAGCGTTCGCCGTTACCGCGTGCGCGTCGGCCCCTCAGCCGCGTGCCACCGCCGCAGCGGACGCGAAGACGCCGGCCACCGCCTCGACGAAGACCGCGAATCCCGGGTGCATTACCTCAACAGGTAGCCGCATTCCCCGGAAGGAAGGCGAATGCACAGCCCAGGCCGGCCGCAGCTTTTCAAAGGATGACATCGATCGCACCGGGTCGTTTTCGATCGCCGAGGCGTTGCGAAGGCTTGATCCGTCGATCGGCGGCGGGCGCTAGCCAGAGCGGAAAGCTCTCCTAGCCGCGCCGGTAAGTGAATCTCTCTCAGCCGCCCGGCGATTGAGGGTCTCTTGGAGGCAGCCTGGAAATTCAAGAGCCCTCAATCGCCGGGCGGCTGGAATCAAATTGAGAAGTCCGCGTTACCCTCAATAACCCGCTGCTCTAGCACCGGCCTCTCCCCCGCCTTCCAAAGCCGCACCCATGTTCACCGTAGGCTGCGGCCGCTCAGCATCCGCTGGCTGTGCGAGATACAACGCTCTCAGCGGATGCTCTTTCGGAAACCGATGCTCGAACGCCTCAACAAGCCCGGGCGCCGAGAGCGAACCGGTAATGAACGCAACACCGACAGGTGCCTAGCGGGCGCTCAACCGGGCGTCGACTCATTTGCTCGGCTCGTCGCTATGGCTCGCGAAACTGCTGAACGTCGCGGCCGGCTTCTTCAGCAGCGCCGATGTAAACGAATACGCGACGAACCTGCGCAGAATCCTGCCCCAACGCTACGTGCGCGCCATTATTGGCTCATCGCGGGCGCGAAGTCACTGACTCCCGTTTTCGCAGCAGCGTAACCCCCTCGCCGATCGGGACCATCGACAGGTCCACGCGCTCGTCGTGGTGCACGTGTTCGTTGAAGGCGCGCAGCGCCCGGGAACTGACCGTGTCCTGCCGGATGATGGGGGCGCCCGATACGGCCAGCGTGTTGTCCGCCGCGATCAAACCGCCGGGGCGCAGGAGCCGCAGCAGCGTTTCGTAGTATTTGATGTAGTTGGATTTGTCCGCATCGACGAACGCGAAATCGAACGTGCCCTCGCCGCCTCCCTCGAGCAGCTCATTGAGCGTATCGAGACCGGGCTTGATGCGCAGATCGATGCGCGACTCCACGCCGGCCTCTTGCCAGAACGGGCGCCCTATGCGCGTGAATTCGTCACTGACGTCGCAGGCAATGACGACGCCATCCGCGGGCAGCGCCAGGGCTACTGCGAGCGCGGAATATCCGGTGTACGTGCCTATCTCAATGCAACGCCGAGCACCGGTGAGCCGCACCAGCAGCGCCATGAACTGGCCTTGCTCGGGGCTGATCTGCATCTCTGCCTCGGGCCGCGGAGCAGTGGCGGCACGCAGCCGCGCGAGCACCGGCGGCTCGCGGCCGGAGCATTCCAGAAGGTAGGAATGGACATCGTCAGGAAGCGTATTGGTCTTGGTGGACATCGGGCACCTTCGCGGGCGCTATTTCGTTGGTGTTGTGTTCAATCGGATTTGAACCCATTACGGCCGTGAGTGCCATCGCAAAAGGGTTTGGTGTTGCTGCCGCCGCAACGGCACAGGCGCGTTTGAGTGAGGCGTGCGACCACTCGGCCTGTGCCACTGGTGATTTCCAGATTGCCGCGCACCTGGAGTGGGCCATCTATCTGTGGGTCGATGGCTAGCGGGCCGTTGCGCACGGCCAGCATGTCGGCTTTGCCGGTGGGCGGCTCGCCGCTTGCGGTAAAAGCTATGTCGTGATGCGAGCCATCGCAGAACGGTTTGTTTTTTGAAGCGCCACAGCGGCAGAGCGTTGCGCGGAAATCTGCCGGCTCACCATCAAGTTGAATCTGCGCGCGCACGGCGTAGGGGCCGACTTCACGAATGGCGATGAGATTGACCGGAGGCGGCGTCTCGTCGTGTTTGCCGTCTTTGCGGTGATAGCGGATGGCGCCCGATGGGCAGGCATGCGCGATTTCGACGAGGCGGTCGACTTCAATGCCGTTGGGGTTGATCCAGGGGCCTTTGACGTTGGCCAGGAACACGTTGGGGGCGCCGGTGACGCAGAAGCGGGCGTGAATACACTTCTTTGTTTCGTAGAGGAGGGTTAGATCGGTGCCTTCTATGTGTTCGGTGCCGTTGATTAGTATTTCGTGACGGACAAACTGCTGTTCCGTCTCGAGGGTCGCTATCGCTACCTCGACAAGGTGGTCGACCACTTCGATCACTCCCTGAATACGTTCGAGACCACGCTCGGCGTGGGCTATCAGTTCTGATCGCGAAAGGAGCGGACGAGGGAAGGCGACGGAGTGCAGGGATGCACGCCGTCGCCTTCGGTTTCTCAGTACCGTGGCCGGCCGGCGAACGCCACCACGGCGGCGATGAACGCCGGTTGTGAGTCTTCGATCAACCCGGCGTGATCGGCGCCCGGCAGCACCACCCACCGCCGGTCATTCGTTCCCAGCTTCGTAAACAGGTTGGCCTGCGCCTCCAAGGGCGCGAACGGATCCCGCTCACCATGCATCACTAACGTAGGGGTCACCACCTTCGAGGGATCGAGCTCGTCCCACTGCTCTGTGGCCCGGATGTCGACGCGAACCGGATCCGCAGCCAGTGCGGAGACGACATACGCATCGATCAGTTTCTGCGGCGTAACGGCGGGTGAAATGAAATCGCTGGCCGCGCGCTCCCGCGTATTCGCTTCGCGGACGGGCGTCTCAGGCACCGGCTGCGCCGGTGGACGCACGGCGGGGTTGCGGGGGTAACCAAACAGAATCAGGTTCGAGATCAGTTGCGGGTTGCGTTGCGCAGTGAGCTGCGCCACCAGCGAGCCGTTCGACCAGCCAAACAACGTGGGTTTAACGATCTTCTTTTCGACAGCGAGCCACTGCAAGGTGTAAGCCACATCGAGCGCCGCGCGGTCCGGCGTCCACCAGCCCGTGGCGTCACGCGGCGTCTTTCCGTAGCCGCGCATGTCCAGTGCAAATGCAGAGTAGCCCTGCTGATTGAGCAACAGCATCACCGAGCGCTGTTCTCCCGGCACCTGCAGGTCGAAATCCGGCAACGCGCTCCAGGTGCGCCCGTGAAGGAGGACGATGACGCCGCGCGGCTTGCGCACCTCGCGCGCCCAGAGCGTGAGGGGGTGCCCCTCCGCCTGAACGGTGAGCTGCTGAAGCTTCGGGGCAGCCCACCCGCAGGCGGGCGCGACAATGATGAGGACGAGCACCGCAAGCGTGCGAACTGAGATGCGCATAGGAAAACCAGACTCCCTGTGACCGAACCGTTGTTCGTCTCGTTCCGCCAAGCATAAGCGAATCCCCGCTTCAATTCTCACCGCCACGACTGACGTGAAGCTGACGGCAAGCGCGTGCGACATGCGCCCTGCGGCTGTGTATCCTCATTCGATGCGCGTTCTGGTTGTCGAGGATGATCACGTAGTCGGCGACGCCGTTCAGCGGGCCCTGTCGCTCGAAGGCTTCGCTGCGGATCATGTGGAAAATGCCGAGCGCGCCAAGGCGGCTCTGCGGGCGGAGAGCTTCGATCTCGCCATTGTCGACATCGGCCTGCCTCGCGAGGATGGGATGCAACTCGTGCGCGAGCTGCGGCGCACGGGGCACAATCTTCCCGTGCTGATGCTCACTGCGCGCGACGGGCTCTCGGATCGTGTGAATGCGCTAGATATCGGCGCGGACGACTACCTCACCAAACCATTCCAGGTCGCCGAGCTCCTCGCCCGGTGCCGCGCGCTGATCCGCCGCGCGAATGGAGTGGCAGCCACGCAGCTGATCTTTGGCAACCTCAAACTGGATCTCGCGCACAAGGAAGCCTCGCACCGTGACGTGCCGCTGGGCCTCACCAAGCGCGAGTGGTCGATTCTGGAATGCCTCGTGCTCAACGCCGGCCGGCTCGTCTCCAAGGAAAAGCTCCTCAGCACGGTGTCGAGCTGGAACGAGGAAATTACCCCGAATGCGGTCGAAGTCTATGTCTCGCGGCTGCGCGCGAAACTGGGCGACGCCGCTGTCATTCGCGTCATTCGCGGGCTGGGCTATCGGCTGGATGAGCACAAACCCTGAACGCATCTCGTCGATCCGGCGGCGGCTGCTGGCACTGCTGGCCGCCCCGACCATCCTGATATTGCTCGCGGGCACCGTGAGCGACTTCCTCTCCAGCATCAGCCCTGTGCGCGATGCTTACGACCAGGCGCTTGCCGATGCAGCGCTGGCCATCGCCGGGCACGTGCACACCCACCCGGATGGCCGCATCAACCTGGTGTTGCCGCCGGAAGCCCTGACGGTGTTTCGGACCGATGCGATCGATACCCTCTACTTTCGCGTTTCCGCCCCGGACGGCAAGTTCATCGCGGGCGACCAGGATCTGCCGCAGACCCGCACGGCCACCACGAATCCATCATTCCGCTCTTCCCTGTACCGCGGCGAGCCCATCCGGCTGGTGAGCTATCGAAGTGCTACGAGCGCGGGGGCTATCACTACTACCGTGGCGGAAACCACGAACAAGCGTGCGAAGATTCGAGCGCAACTTCTGTCCACCGTGCTGACTACGGATCTACTCGAGCTCGCCACAATACTCATCTTCGTGTGGCTCGGAGTCAGCCTGGCGTTGAAGCCGCTGCTCGAGCTGCGAGATCAGATCGCGAGACGTTCGGCGCGAGATCTGAAGCCGCTGAGCTCGGAGTCGGTGCCACTGGAAGTTCGCAAGCTCGTCTCGGAGTTGAACAGGCTGTTCACCACCATTGCGGACAACAGCCGCTCGCAGCGGCAGTTCCTGGAAAACGCCACTCATCAGTTACGAACGCCGCTTGCGGGAATCCAGGCGCAACTCGAGCTGCTGATTGCCGAAGAGACGGCGCCGGCCAAAAAGGATCGCCTCGCGCTCACACTCGGCGCGACAAGGCGACTCTCCCACACCACTCAGCAATTGCTGGCGCTCGCGCGGTCGGAGCACGCCTCTTCTACCTACGCGGATTTCCGGACGGTGGATTTGATCACCGTTGCGGAGTCGTGCGTCGCGGATCAGCTCACTCGCGCAATTGCGGCTGATATCGACCTCGGCGCGGAGCTGCAGCCTGCTTCAGTGCACGGCATCGCATGGCTTCTCGCTGAAGCACTCAACAATCTCGTGGATAACGCCATCACCTACACGCCTGCGGGTGGCTCAGTGACGGTGAGGTGTGGCACCGCTGGCGAAGTGGTGTTTCTGGAAGTGGTGGATTCGGGCGTCGGCATCCCGAATGAAGACCGGGAGCGGTCGACCCAGCGATTCTTCCGTGGCCAGCTGTCGCGGGGATCGGGCAGTGGACTGGGGTTGGCGATTGTTGCCGATGTCGCGCGGTTGCATGGGGCGACCATGACTATCAGCCCGGGTGCGACGGGGGTTGGGACTTGTGTGTTGCTGGAGCTCAGTGGCACGTCCATGGCTTCAGTGTGAAAACGAAAACAAATACTCTCAGCCGCCCGGCGATTGAGGGCTCTCAAGGCGGCATCAAAGACCATAAGCCCTCAATCGCCGGGCGGCCAAGATCTATATTTCATTACTCGAAGTGATAAGTGGCCACCACAGCGACAGGAAACGCCCACCGGCTCTGCGCATCGTGTGCGGCATCGAATCCAATGGCCGCAAGCCCCGGGTCGTTGGCACCCGGTGGCGCGCCAATGTGATCCGCATTCACACTCAACCGCACACCGAGATTGGCGCTCGGGTTGTATTCAACGCCGGTCTCCACACTCTGGCTAAACACGGTGCCGCCAGCGGCGCCGGTGTCGTCACGGATTCGCCCGTTATCTCGCCGATTCTGCGCGTGCGCCCACCCAGCGAGTCGTAGTTGAACCGGCCGAACGTCTGCAGGTTCTCGCTGAAGGAATAGCTGAGCTCCATCCCCGTGTCGTAGCGACGCCGGAGCAGATCATCGTAACGCAGCTTGTCCAGCGACAACGCGCCAGACGTACCGGCAAGCGTTGGGTGCAGCGTGCCGAGATCCGTGAACGTGGTGGTGGGCGTTCTCAGTGAGCCGGTGATGGCGACGGAGTCGCCGCCGTAAAGGGAAATGGCCCACGGGCTATCTGGATTCGCCGCCTGGGCACTGCGCACGGTACCGGCGGTCAGCGCCAGCAATGCAATGAGTCGAACGTGTTGCGTCTTCATCTCTCGCTCCTCGAGTGACTAACGCGATCGACTCTGCGCGCCGAGACTGACATCAGACTGACGAGGAGCCTGTCCGAGTAATAGACGTCGTAGCGAGGGCGACCTTCATGGGGCAGCTTGACGTGATCGTTTCGCGCGCATAGCGGGGACTATGTAAGCGAAAGGATCGCGGCAAGATGCCCCATGAGGGGCGGCCGCAGTAGACGGCTATTGCTCGGACAGGCTCCTAGCCTTGCCACAATCCATCCGGAATCCCGCCGGCGGAATCGCACAATCGGTTACGAACAATAGCGGCCGTGTCTTACAAGGAGTTTTGCGTGTCCGCCACTTCGCCGTTGATTTCCCGCGTTTTCGGAATCCTGAACGCCCTGCCCCCGCTGCTGCGCCGGCTTAGCCGCGCGGTGCTGGGCAACGTGCAGTGGCAGGCACCCCCTTGGTTCTCGTTGTTGTCCAGACACCTGCGAACAGGCGTCGCAAACGCGGCGGCTCACGTCCGGCAACGGCCGCGACAGACGGCTGTCACGTTGATGAGTTTCATCATCGTGGTCACCGGTGGTTACGCCGCCTGGCGTTGGTATGAGTCGAGACCAAAGCCCATACAGACTTCGTTCAGCGTCACCCCTCCGGCTACCCCGTGTTACGGCTGCGACTGGAAGCCTGCCCTGCTGGTCGTGCGCTTCGAGAGCTCCAGCGCACCGATCGACCGGGTGGACAAGGATCTCGAGCGCACAACCGATGCCATCCAGATTTCCCCGGCGGTGAAAGGCGTGTGGCACTGGGCCGGCGACCAGACGCTGAGCTTCAAGCCCGATGACGAGTGGCCCATCGATACGAAGTTCCGCGTGAACCTGGCGCAAGGCGGCCTCGTGGCCGGGCACGTGCACCTCGACAAATACTCATTCGACTTCAAAAGCGCCGCTTTCGACGCGTCCATCACCAATAGCGAGTTCTATCAGGACCCCACAGCCGCTACCGTGAAGAAGGCCGTTGTCACCGTGGCGTTCACCCACCCCGTGGATACAGCGCGCTTCGAAAAGCATGTGTCGCTCGAGGTGTTCGAACGCATCACCGACAGCATCGAAGAGGATCGCGGACCAGCTAAATTCACGGTGATCTACGACAAGTTGCAGCGGACGGCCTTCATTCACTCAACGGAGCTGGCCGTTCCGAACAAGGCCGCGCGGCTCGCCATCACGGTCGCCGAAGGCGTGCGCGCCGCACGGGGCGGCAATGAAACCGAACTCCCGCTCCGACGCGACATCGCGGTTCCGGGGCTTTACAGCCTGGCGGTCCAGCAGTTCAACCTGCAGGTTACCCGTGACGAGCACGGTGAGCCGAGCCAGGCACTGCTGCTCGAGCTGAATCATTCGGTGCTGGAAAACGACTTGCCGCCTCGCATACATGCGTGGCGACTCCCGGCGAAGCACCCCGACCCGGTGCGGCAGGCGCAGTGGCGTGGCGGTGGCGGTGGCGGTGGCGCCCGGCCCTATCCGTGGAGCGAGCAGACGGCGAGCAAAGACATTCTCAAAGTATCCACGCCCTTGCCGTTGGCGCATGTGGCGGGCGACCGCGACCACTACGAGCTGCACAGCTTCCGCGTCGAAGCTCAGCCCGGTGAGTATCTCTATGTAAGAGTCGACAAGGGGCTGAAGTCGTTCGGCGGCTATGTGCTGGGCGACACCGTCGAGCGCGTGCTGCGCGTGCCGGAGTATCCGCGCGAGCTGAAGATCGCTCACGAAGGCGCACTGCTGCCGCTCTCCGGTAAGAAAACCATCACCGTGATGACGCGCGATGTTCCGGCAATCCATGTCGATATCGGGCGGCTCCTCCCGCGGCAGATTCAACATCTGGTAACACAGGCCAACGGTGGATTCGCGGCGCCCTATTTCAGCAGTGGCAGCTTTGACGCCGAGAACCTCACGGAGCGCTTCACCACCACGATCAAACTCCCGAAGACAAAGGGCGGCAAAGCCAGCTACCAGGCACTGCCTCTGGAATCCTACCTTGCGGACGACGCGGCAGACCGCCGCGGAGTGTTCTTCCTGAAGGTGCAGGCCTGGGACACCGAGCACGACCAGCCCCTTTCACCGGGGCATGAAGATTCCAGGCTCGTGGTCATTACCGATCTTGGCCTGCTGGCGAAGACCTCCATCGATGGATCGCGGGAGGTGTTCGTGCAGTCGATAAGAACCGGCGAACCGCTGGCCGACACCCGTGTGGAAATTCTGGGCCGCAACGGCATCGCCGTGCTCGCTGAAACCACGGACAAGGACGGGCACGTCCACTTCCCCGACCTGCGTAGTTTCAAG
This sequence comes from Gammaproteobacteria bacterium, assembly GCA_040007735.1. GTDB lineage: Bacteria > Pseudomonadota > Gammaproteobacteria > Steroidobacterales > Steroidobacteraceae > JADGHX01. Next base: position 8,671 of record JBDTUL010000035.1, read on the forward strand.
CGCGAGCAGTCACCCGTGCTCTACCTTGCCCGCCGCGGCGGAGACAGCTCGTTCCTGCCGATGGAGGGTGAAGGCCGCAGCCTCGATCTCTCACGCTTCGATGTGGGTGGCGTCAGCAATCGAGTGGACCAGCGCGCGCTCAGCGCCTACCTGTTCTCGGACCGCGGGCTGTATCGCCCGGGCGAGGAAATCCGCATCGGCACGATTCTGCGCAGCCAGGACTGGAAGCAGCCGACGGCCGGCATTCCCCTGCGCCTTACCGCGGTCGACCCGCGCGGCGTGCAGATTCGCAACGAGGTGTTCATGCCCGGCGCGGCAGGCTTTGGCGAGATTCGTCACGCCACGCGCGAGACGTCGCCAGCCGGAACGTACACGTTTTCGCTGATGATCGAGCGGCGCGACGGCGGCGGCCCAATCATCGGATCGGTTGCCGTTCAGGTGCGGGACTTCCTTCCGGACCGGCTGCGCATGACCGCGCACTTCTCGGCGGAATCCACTGCCGGTTGGGTTTCTCCGCAAGATTTGAAAGCCAATCTGACGCTTCAAAACCTGTTCGGCGCGCCGGCACAGAAGCGGCGGGTGGCGGGCTACGTCAGATACTCTGCGCGCATTCCCAGCTTCACGGCCTTCCCGGATTACCAGTTCTTCGACCCGCGCGTGAACCCGCTCGGATTCGACGAACCGATCTCCGCGGCCACGGACGACAACGGCGAGGCCAGCGTCGAGCTGAACCTGAAGCGCTTCGAGCGAGCGCTCTATCAGGTGCATTTGACGGTGGAAGGTTTTGAGGCGGACGGCGGACGCGGCGTCAGCACCGAGGCGGTTCAACTCGTGTCGAGCCTGCCATTCATCCTCGGTTGGAAAGCGGATGGAGCGCTCAGCTACGTGCACCGGGGCTCCCAGCATAACGTCGAGATTGTCGCCATCGGCCCGGATGGAAAGGCCGTCGAGGCACGCGACTTGAGACGCGAGCGCTTCGAGCAACGCGCGGTGTCGACGCTCATCCGCCAGAGCAATGGCGTGTACAAGTACGAATCGCGTATCAAGAGCGTGGTGCTCGACACGTCGACTCTCAGCACGTCTACTGCGGCGGCTGGCTCGGGGCTGAAGCTTGCGCTGGAAACCGGCACCGCGGGCTCATTTCTCTATGTGGTATCGGATGCGGAGGGGCAGACCCTGGCGCGCATCGACTATCTGGTCGCGGGCGATGCGAATGTGGCACGAACGCTGGATAAGAGCGCGCAGCTGCAGATCGCCTTGTCGCGCGAAGATTACTCGGTGGGCGAGGAGATCGAGATGCAGATCCGCGCCCCGTACACCGGCGCGGGCCTGATCACCATCGAGCGCGATCGCGTTTACGCCTGGCGATGGTTCAAGACGAGCACAACCAGCTCGACACAACGCATCCGCGTGCCCGCGGGTCTCGAAGGGAATGCCTATGTGCACGTCGCGTTCGTTCGCGACCCGGCATCGGATGAGATCTATACGAGCCCGCTCTCCTACGGCGTGCAGCCGTTCGCGATCGGCCTGGCGAACCGCAGAAACGCGGTGAAGCTCGAAGTGCCCGCACTCGTCAAACCGGGCGAGGCATTGACGCTACGGTATTCCACGCCTCGTCCGGCACGAATCGCTGTGTTCGCGGTGGATGAGGGCATTCTGCAGGTGGCGCGTTACCGAACTCCGGACCCGCTGGCTCAGTTCTTCGAGAAGCGCTCACTCGAAGTCGGCACACAGCAGATTCTGGATCTGATCCTTCCGGAATTCCGCCAGACCGACGCGGGGCTGGCACCCGGTGGCGACCAGGAAAGCGGGCTCGGCCAGCACCTGAATCCGTTTCGCCGCAAGGGTGAGAAGCCTGTGACGTACTGGTCCGGGATTCTGGATGCAGACGCAACCGAGCGAGAGTTGCGCTACGCCGTGCCCGACTATTTCAACGGCACGCTACGTGTGATCGCCGTTGCCGTCTCCGACGACACAATCGGAGTGCAAGAAACCCGAACAGTCTCGCGTGGCGATTTCGTCTTGTCGCCCAACGCGCCGACTACGGTGACACCGGGCGATGAATTCGAGGTGAGCCTTGGAGTGTCCAACAATCTGGTTGGGTCCGGGGACAAAACACACATCGTTGCCACGCTGACGCCCGATCGCGCCCTCGAGATCGTGGGCGAGCCCAACGTAACGCTCGAGATCGCCGAGAAGCACGAAGGTGTCGCCCACTTCCGGCTACGCGTGCTGGATACGCTCGGGCCTGCCTTTCTGGAGTTCAAAGCGAGCAGCGGCAACACGTCCATTCGCAGGCGTATCGATCTCAGCGTGCGTCCCGCTACGCCTTACATGACGACGTTGCGGGCGGGCACACTGAAGAGCAGGGCGGCCGACGTGAACGTCGAGCGCAGTCTCTATTCGGAGCATCGGGTGCTCTCCGCTTCGATATCCCTGGTGCCGCTCAGCCTGGCGCACGGTCTGGCCGCGTATCTGGGCGGGTATCCCTACCAGTGCACGGAGCAACTCGTCAGCCAGGCCGTGCCGGCACTGGTGCTGTCCGGCCGCCCGGAGTTCGGCTACGTGCGGGCTCAGAAAGGGGCCGATCTTGCCGGGCTCGTCAACGAGCTGCGCGTGCGCCAGAACGACGACGGCGCGTATCGGCTCTGGCCCGGCGGAAGCGAAGTGGTCGAGTTCGTATCTGTTTACACGCAGCACTTCTTGCTGGAAGCGACGGAGCGCGGCGAGCACGTGCCGGGTGATGTGCTCCAGCGAGGCAATCTATACCTCCGCGCGCTTGCGCGACGGGACGGGAACAATCTCACCGACGAAAGAAACTCGGCCTACGCGTTGTATCTGCTGGTGCGTCAAGGCCAGGTGATGTCCGCTGAAGCCTCAGCACTGCGCACGAGGTTGACGACGCGCTACAAAGCCCAGTGGCAACAGGATCTCGCGGCGTTGTGGCTCGGCGCCGCATTCAAACTCATGCAGCAGGACGCAGACGCGGAACGCCTCATTCGCCCGCTGCAATTCGGAAGCGGCGCGCAGACCGATAGTTATAGCGACGGCATGACTCGCGACGGCTTCCTGTTGTATGTGCTCGCTCGACATTTTCCGGACAAGTTGCGAGCACTGCCACCACAAGTGCTGGACAGCCTCGCAACGCGCATCGCGGCCAACACCTACCACTCGCTTTCCGCAGGCTCCACCTTGCTCGGCCTGAGCGCGTATGTGAGCACGGCAAAGGCCGACTCGGCGCCGCAGCTCGGCATTGCCTCGATTCTGCGCAAGGACAAGTCCGTGCACAGTTTCACCCTGCCGGTACAACTGATGCCTAAGGTGCCTTTCAGCGAGGACGCTGCGGCCCTGCGCTTCTCCAGCGGCACCGGACTCAACGCGTACTACCTGCTGGAGGAATCGGGATTCGATCGCACACCGCCGGGCAAGGCGATCTCGCAAGGGTTCGAGATCATTCGTGAATACCGATACGGAACCAACAACGATCTTCAGCACGTGCCGCAGGGCGAAACGGTGAGCGTGCATCTGAAAGTCCGCGCAATCGGCTTGAACAGTTACACGGACGTAGCGCTCGTGGACCTGCTGCCCGGCGGCTTCGACCTGGTGATGCCGCCAGGCGATGTGCAGCCCACTTTCTATTCGAGCGACGGCAATCTCAGCTTCGCGGACCCGCGCGAGGACCGCGTGGTTTTCTATTTCAGCGTCACTCCGCGAGTGCAGGAGATCACGTATGCCATCAAGGCGACCAACATCGGCAAGTACGTCATTCCCCCGGCGTATGGCGAGGCGATGTACGACCGGAGCGTCGTGGCGCGGTCCGCCGCGGGAAGCATCCAGGTGGTGGCGCCATGAAAGCCCCGCGCGGCCGGCTGAGGCGACTGCTGTGGGCCGGCAGCGTTGTCGTGATCACCGCGAGCCTGGTGCTGACGGTGATCCGATATTGGCCGCGCGCACCGCTCTCTGCGCGAATCCCCTCCTCCGTTGCCGTTCTGGATGCGAACGGCGAGTTGCTGCGACTCACCGCGGCGGCGGACCAGCAGTATCGTTTATGGACGCCGCTCGACAAAGTATCGCCTGTGTTCCTGGAAGCGCTATTACTGCATGAGGATAAGGATTTCTACACGCACAGCGGCGTCGACGCCTCCGCGATCGTGCGCGCGGCGATTGCCGATGTTCGCGGCGGCCGGCAAGGAGCTTCGACCCTGACGATGCAACTGGCGCGCCTGCTGTACGGTCTCAACACTCGCTCGGTGACAGGTAAGCTTCAGCAAATGGCCCTGGCGATCGGGCTGGAGTTGCGCTACTCGAAGCGCGAGCTGCTCGAAGCCCACGTCAATCTCCTTCCCTACGGCGGAAACGTGCAAGGCATCGGTGCCGCAACCCGAATCTACTTCGCCAAAGCCCCCGCCGACCTAACCCTCGCCGAATGCCTGACCCTGGTAGTCATTCCCCAGTCCCCCGCGAGCCGCGCGCCCCGCCGGCAACCCTCTCTGCGCTCGCCAGCCATGCAACGCTCGCGAACAGACTCTCACCCCAGCCGCCCGGCGTTTGAGGGCTCTCCGTCTCCCAGCCGCCCCGCGCCTGAGAGTTCTCCGTCTCCCAGCCGCCCCGCGATTGAGGGCTCTTTCGAACCTCAGTCTCTAAAAAATGCCAGAAGCCGCCTGTACACCCGCTGGCAAACCCTCCACCCAACCTCCGCAGACCAGGCAGGCCTGATAACCCTAAGCCTTCACTACGGCACCACAACCACCCTCCCCTTCCAAGCCCCCCACCTGACAACCGCACTATTGTCCCGCACCCCCAACGCCACGATCATCCAAACAACCCTGAACATCCACCGCCAACGCATCCTCGAACGCATACTCCAATCCTTCGTGAGGGAACACGAGCGAATCGGCGTAAACAACGCGGCCGCATTGCTGGTCGATTCACGGGATCTCAGCATTCAAGCCTCAGTCGGCTCAGCCCAATTCTTCAACGCCGCCATCTCCGGCCAGGTAAACGGCACACTCGCAAAACGTTCGCCGGGCTCAGCCCTGAAGCCCTTCATCTACGCACTCGCAATCGACCAGGGCCTCATCCACCCCCTCACGGTCCTGACCGACGCCCCCACTTCGTTCGGCACGTTCACCCCCGAAAACTTCGACGGCCAGTTCGCCGGCCCTATCAGCGCGACCGGCGCGTTGGTGAGGTCGCGCAACATCCCGGCTGTGACCCTCAGCGCGCGGCTCGATTCGCCCAGCTTCTATCAGTTTCTCCGTGGCGCGGGCATCTCGAAAATGGCGTCTGAATCTCACTATGGGCTGGCGCTGGCGCTCGGTGGCGGCGAAGTCACCATGGAAGAGACCGCGGTGCTCTACGCAATGCTCGCGAACCGAGGCGTGCTCAGGCCGCTTCGATACTCACCGGATCAACCATTGGCTACCGGCACGCGACTGCTGTCTGACGAGGCCAGCTTCATGACGTTGCAGATGCTTTCGCAGAACCCGCGGCCCGGTGAGTCTTCCGTCGAGCCCGTGGGCCGGTTACCGGTGGCGTGGAAAACCGGCACGTCGTGGGGTTTCCGGGATGCGTGGAGTGCGGGAGTGTTCGGCCCCTACGTGCTCGTTGTCTGGGTCGGCAACTTCGACGGCAGCAGCAACCCCGCGTTCGTGGGTGCGCAAACCGCGGCGCCATTGTTCTTTCGCATTGTCGATGCCCTGCATGCGGCGGAGCCGGGCCTGCGCGAGCTACCGTATCGACTTCCCGCACACGTCGTGCGAGTGGAAGTCTGCGCGGCGTCCGGGGACCTGCCGAACGCCGAGTGCCCGCGCACGGCGCTGACGTGGTTTATCCCAGGCAAGTCTCCCATTCGGGTGAGCTCCGTGCATCGTAGAGTCTGGGTGGACACTCGCACGGGGTTGCAGGCCTGCGCGCCTTTCGACCCTGAGTTCGTCCGCTCGGAAGTGTTCGAGTTCTGGCCGTCAGACCTGCAATTGCTGTTCGCCCAGGCCGGCATGCCACGGCGAAAGCCGCCCGCGGCGGCACCCTGCAGCCAGGATGCGTGGGGCGGAACACCGCCGCACATTCGTTCGCCGCTGTCGAATGCCACCTACACGTTGCGAGCCGGCTCGATGAGCCGCGATACCATTCCCCTGGCGGCAACGGCGGATGCGGAGGTGCGGACCCTTCATTGGTTTGTGGACGACACATACGTTGGCACGAGCCCGCCCAATGCAACCGTGACCTGGGCGCCCGGCCGCACCGGAGCGTTCTTCGTGCGCACGGTGGATGATCGGGGACGCGCGGATAGCCGCGAGTTGCGGGTGGTGGCGGTCCAGTAGTTTCGAAATCTTTTCTTTGCTTTCAACACAAGAAAAAACAGAAGATTCTGAGGCGCTCGGCGTCGGAATCGCCTTTTTTCGTTTTCAGCTCAAGAAAAAAAACAAAAAACTGCGAGCCGCCCGGCGATTGAAGGCTCCGGAAAGCAGGCGTCGCGTAGAATCGATACCCTGCACATAATCCAAGGAGTGCTCGAGTGCCATCCGCCGAAGCCATAGAAGTCGAAACCGGTCCCAACCCCACTGCGTCGATCATCTGGATGCATGGGCTGGGCGCCGATGGTCACGACTTCGAGCCCATCGTGCCCGAGCTCGTGCGGCCCGGCGAGCGCGCCCTTCGGTTCGTGTTCCCGAATGCGCCCGTGCGCCCGGTCACCCTCAACAACGGCTACGCCATGCGCGCGTGGTACGACATCATCGGCATCGACCGGAAATCCGCGCAGGACGAAGTGGGCATTCGCTCATCGGATGCCATCGTGCGCGGGTTGATCAACCGTGAGAACGAACGCGGCGTGCCGGCAAGCCGCATCGTGCTCGCGGGCTTCTCGCAAGGCGGGGCCATGTCCCTGTATTCGGGAACGCGCTATCCGGAGCGCATTGCCGGCATCATGGCGTTGTCGTGCTACATGCTGCTCGCTACGAAGTTCGAGGCTGAACGGGCGGCGTCGAATGCGAAGACGCCTGTGTTTCTCGCACATGGCACGCAGGATCCGGTGGTGCCGTTGATGTTGGGGCAGGATACGCGGAGCTTGCTGGAGACCAATGGGTATCCCGTGGAGTGGCACGACTACGCTATGCCGCACTCGGTTTGCCCGGAGGAGATTGGGCATATCGGTGCGTGGCTGAGAAAGGTTATTCCTTGAGAAGCCCTCAATCGCCGGGCGGCTCGGAATCCTTTTCTTTTTTTGTTTTCAGTTCAAGAAAAAAAAGGATTCCAAGCTGCCCGGCTTCGACAGCACCTTTTTTTGTTTCAGCCCGAGAAAAAAACAAAGGATTCCGAGCTGCCTGACTTCGAAAGCACCTTTTTTGTTTCGGCTCGATAAAAAAACAAAGGATTCCGAGCCGCCCGGCGATTGAGGGCTCTGCCGGCACAGGCGACCCGACTAACAAAAATCCTCAGCGCCCCTCGAATCGCGGCGCCCGTTTCGCACGAAACGCCGCCACCCCTTCCTGAAAATCCTTCGTATCCGCAAGCGCACCCTGAATCTGCGCTTCGCGCTCGAGCTGCGCTTCGAGGCTTTGCCCCGCGCCGTCGGCGAGAAGCTCTTTCAGGGCAGCGATCGCCTGGGTAGGCGCGCTGGCCAGTCGATGTGCTAACGCTGTCGTGTGAGCCGCGAACACATCATCGCCAACGCACGCCCAGATGAGCCCCCACTCCGCCGCCACGCGCGCCGAGATGGATTCCCCAAGCAACGCAAGCCCGTTCAGTCGCGCCGTGCTCAACCGTTGAGGCAAACTAAACGTGGCGCCGAGATCCGGAATGATGCCGAGCCGGGGAATGAACGGCATGCTGAACGAAGCGCTCTCGGTGGCGACCGCAATGTCCCCCGCCAGCGCGAGACTGACACCGGCCCCTGTAGCGATACCATTCACCGCCACCACCACAGGCACGGGCAGGCGATACCAATGCTGGATCATTGGGCTCATCGCGGTTCGCATCGTGTGCGCGACGTGGGCGCCCGCAGGCTTTCCGGCCTCGCCCGCTAACGCCGGGTCTTTCAGATCTGCACCCGTGCAGAACGCGCGGCCCGAGCCTGTGAGCAGAACGGCGCGCACCGCGCTGTCGCCGCGCACTTCCGCAGCAACCGCCGCAAGCTCAGTAACGAGCTGCAGGTTCAGCGAATTGAGTCTGTCCGGCCGATTGAGCGTAACGCGAAGGACCGCGCCATCGCGCTCCGTGAGGATGCATTGATGAGCCATGGGCCATCATAGACCAGCGCTCGAGCGCTGCGGCACCTTTGCAAATCGGGAAACGTCGTACCCCTGATCGCCCAGGCGCTGGCGAATGCCCTGATAAGTGGCCTCCGGCAGAGTGCGCGACCGTGCAATGATCCAGCCGTAGCGGCGGCTGGGATGACCGATGACAGCCCACTCATAGTTCGAGTCGAGATCGATGATCAGATACTTGACCGACAGCACCCTGTAGAACGGCACCCGCCACTCCGCGTTGGAGGACTTGTCATACACCGTGATCACGGTTTCCGCCTTGCTCGTCAGCGGCGCCTGGAAGGATTTCTCGCGGCACTGGAACCGGTTGGCGATGCGGCCATCCACACGCAGTGCGTAGCTTTCCACGGAGTCGTGACAGTTTTTCTCCAGGGAGTACGGAATATTGGCGATGACGAACCAGTCGCCCATGTACCGCGTCAGGTCCACCTGAGGCACAGTCTTCAGCGGCCCCGGCTTGGGCGCGGAGCCCAGGCCCATGAACGACGCGCATCCAGCCATCACTGACAGAAGGCCCACGCAGGCCACGCCGACGGCCCCTCTCACCCCAACCCGTGCCACGTTCCCCATGAGACTGTCACCCTGATCGCCGAGGATCTTCCCCGAGACCAAAGTACGCGACGATGACCGAATTGGATGCAGCCTGCCGCCGCGCCGATCAGTGCCCGGCTTCGGCTCGCGATACACTGCGTCGTCACGGGGAGACGCCGATGCCAGCACTCATCGATCTGAGCCACACCATTCACGACGGGCTGATCACCTATAAGGGGCTGCCCGCGCCGGTCATCTGCGACTATCTGAGCCGCGAGACGTCGCGCGCGAACTACGAGGGTGGCACGGAGTTCCAGATCGGCCGCATAGACATGGTGACGAACACCGGCACGTATATCGATTGCCCGTTTCATCGCTACGCGGATGGCAAGGATCTCAGCGACACCTCCCTGGAGCGGTTCGTGAACCTGGCGGGCGTGGTGGTTCGGGTAGACCACACCGCGCGAATCGAAGTGCGGAAAAGCGATTTCGAAAACGTGGACGTGCAGGGAAAGGCCGTGCTCGTTCACACGGGCTGGAGCCAGCACTGGCAGACCGATCGGTATTTCGAGAATCACCCGTACCTGACGGCCGAAGCTGCCGAGTCCCTGAGAGATCGCGGCGCACTACTGGTGGGTATCGACTCTCACAACATCGACGACACGCGCGCGCGAAACAGCCGCCCCGTGCACAGCACCCTCCTGCGCAAGGACATTCTCATCGTGGAGCATCTGCGAGGCCTCGAGCAGCTGCCTGACCATGGGTTCACCTTTACTGCGGTGCCGCCCAAGTTCAAAGGCGTCGGCACGTTCCCCGTACGGGCGTTCGCTCAGGTAACCTAGCAACATGACTACGCTCAACACGGTAGAAATACTGGAAAAATTGGTGGCCTGCCCCACCGTCTCGCGCGACTCGAATCTCCCATTGATCGATTGGGTGCGGAACTATCTCAACGATCACGGCATTCGCTCGCACCTGGTTCAGGACGCAACCGGCCGTAAAGCCAACCTGTTCGCAAGCATCGGGCCGGAGGTCGAAGGCGGGCTCGTGCTGTCCGGGCACACGGACGTCGTGCCCATCGATGGCCAGACGTGGGCCAGCGATCCCTTCACGCTGACGCCCCGCGGCTCGAAACTGTTTGCGCGGGGCTCGTGCGACATGAAGGGTTTCATCGCCAGCGCGCTGTCGCGCGTGCCCATGCTGAAGGCGGCGAAGCTTTCGAAGCCGGTGCACTGGATGTTCTCGTACGACGAAGAGGTGGGTTGTCTCGGTGCACCGCTGATGATCGCGGCGGCGAGCGAGAAAATTCCCAAGCCGGCGGTCGTCATCGTGGGCGAACCCACCCGAATGAAAGTGGCCAACGAGCACAAGGGTATTTTCGCCGGGCGCACGCGGGTGACGGGCGTCGAGGCTCATTCCAGTCTCACTCACAAGGGTGTGAGCGCGGTGATGTTGGCCGCAGATCTTGTGGCGTATCTGAACAGCCTCGGGCGCAAGCTCGCCGAGAGCGGCCCGGCGGGCCCGCGCGCGAAGCGCTTTTCGCCGCCGCATACCAGTCTCAGTGTGAACGTCATTCACGGCGGCACGGCGGCCAATATTCTCGCGGCCGCGTGCGAGTTCGAATGGGACTGCCGGGCGGTTCCTGGCGAGTCGCCTCACACCATCCTGGAAGCACTGGCGCGCTTTTCCACCACGCAGCTCGCGGAGCTGGAGAAGCAGGGCAAGCACTGCTCGATCATTACGGAAATCCTGGCGGACGTGCCGCCGCTAACGGCTGATCAAGGCGCGGCGGAAACGCTTGCGCTGGCTTGCGCGCATGAGCCGGGTGAAAGCGTCACGGTTCCGTTCGGTACAGAAAGCGGGCAGTTTCAGCGTGCGGGATGGTCGGCGGTGGTGTGCGGGCCTGGAAGCATCGAGCAGGCGCACAAGCCGGATGAGTTTGTCGAGCGTTCCGAGCTGGAAGCGTGTGAGGGGTTTTTGGATCGTGCGGTGGCGAGGCAGTGTACTCAGGTGAGTTGAGGGCGGGGAATCCAGAGCCCGGAGCGCCACGCTCAATGGCGCTCGATCGGCACATGCCGCTGAAAACATTCCACCGCCGCACGCGCTGCCGGGCCAGCAAGCTCTGGGCGAACGAGCACAAGGTAAAGCGGCACACTGCGCGAGGCACCCGCTGTAAGCGGCAGCAGCTTCAACTCAGCGCGCGCCAGCAACGGCTCCACCAAATGCTGGGGAAGCCACGCATACGCCAGCCCTGCGTGCACGGTGGCCAGCGATGCCTCCATGCTGCTCACCGTGCAGCGACGTTCCGCGCCCAGCCAGCCTTCATCGCGCGGATGCTTCGCCCCTGAATCCCGGACCACCACCTGCACGTGGTGAACGAGATGATCCGCCGTCAGGGGCGGATCCACCTTGAACAATTGATGCTCCGGCTGCGCCACGGCGAGAAAGGTGACGTCGAGCAGCGCCTCACCGAGAAACCCATGCGGCACGCGAGAAGTCACCACGACATCCGCGCCATCTTCCGTGATGGCCTCTTCCGCACCGGACAACACCGCATCGGAAAGTTGCATCTGCGTGTTGGGACACAGGTGCTGCAGCTCCGCCACGATTTTCAGCAGGCGCTCGCGTGGAAACGCTGCGTCCACGACGAGCTTCAACTCCGGCTCCCAACCCTGCTTCAAACTTTTTGCCAACCGCTCGAGCGTGTCGAGGTCTCTGAGCAACGTGCGGGCGCGCTGTAACAGAGTTTGCCCGTGAGGTGTAAGCACTGCCTTGCGGCCTTCGATGACTAGCAGCGGAATATCCAGCGCTTCCTGAAGCCGCGCCACCGCGTAGCTGACCGCAGACTGACTTTTGTTCAGCGCTGTCGCGGCCTGCGCGAACCCACCCTCATCGACGACGG
>JBDTUL010000036.1:0-20266 GCA_040007735.1 Gammaproteobacteria bacterium
CTGGCACGGCAACGAGTACCGGCGACACGACGAATCCTGGCACGGCAACGAGTACCGGCGACACGACGAATCCTGGCACGGCAACGAGTACTGTCGACTCGATTCGAGGTGTCGTTGCGTCGCCGGGGTTGGCGGTTGGGGTTGCTGTGCAGTTGGTGCGACCTGAGATCGCCGTCATCGAGGCGGGCGATGGGGTTGCGGTGGAAGCGGTGCGTCTCGAGAATGCAATGGCCGCGGTGCGCGCACGACTCCAGTCTCACATTGCGGCCGAGCGAGGTCCGCGTCGGGACATCCTCACTGCTCACCTGGAATTCCTCGACGACCCGGAGCTAACCGCCGCGGCTCGCAGCCAGGTCGAGCGAGGAAAGAGCGCCGGCTTCGCATGGCGACAGGCCGTACGCGCCAGCGTAGAAGTCCTGCGTGCTCTGCCAGACGCGCGAATGGCAGAACGCGCCGACGATCTGCTCGATCTCGAATCGCAAATGCTGGCAGCTCTCAATGGCAGCGTGACGGGCGCTGAATATTCCCTTCCCGACCACGCCATCGTGCTGGCGAACGAATTGCTGCCGTCGCAGTTCGTAGCGTTAGACCCTTCGCGCCTGGCCGGCATCTGCACATCGGGCGGCGGCCCGACGTCCCACGTGGCAATTCTCGCCGCTGCGCTGAACGTTCCCATGCTCGTCGCCGCTGGGCCGCGCATTGGCGCCATCCCCAACGGCTCGCCTTTGGTACTGGACGCCGAGCAAGGCACCTTGCAGATCGCTCCCACGAAACCCCAGCTCGCCATCGCGGAAGGAATGGTTACGCGCCGCCGCGCACGCCGCGCGCAAGAGCGCGAAGCGGCTCAGGACGAATGCCGCACCGCTGATGGCACGCGCATCGAGGTGTTCGCCAATGTGGGCTCGGCGATCGAGGCGCGAACCGGCGTGTCTCAAGGGGCAGAAGGGTGTGGACTGTTGCGCACGGAGTTCCTGTTCCTGGACCGCGAGTCCGCGCCAGACGAAGCCACGCAGACCGCCGCGTACCAGAAAATCGTTGATGCCTTCGCGGGTCGCCCAGTAGTCATTCGCACGCTCGACGTGGGCGGCGACAAGCCTCTCGCCTACATGCCGCTATCTCACGAGGAGAATCCCGCACTCGGCGTGCGCGGGATTCGTGTCAGCCTGCTCCATCCTGAGATGCTCGCCGTGCAACTGCGGGCGATTCTTAGAGTGCTGCCTCGGGGCAGGTGCCGAATCCTGCTGCCAATGATTTCCGACGCGGACGAGATTCTGGCCGTACGTGAGCTTCTCGACGCCGCACGTCGCGAAGTGGGCCACAACGAGCCCGTGCTCCTCGGCGCCATGATCGAAACGCCCGCCTCCGCGATGCTCGCGGATCAGATCGCGCGAACGGTGGACTTCCTGTCGATTGGCACGAACGACCTCACGCAGTACGCGCTCGCCATCGACCGGGGCAATCCCGCGCTCGCGTCGCGCATTGATGGCTTGCACCCGGCCGTGCTCAGACTAATCGCCAACGCCGCGCGCGCAGCCCGCGGGAACGAACGCGACATTGCTGTATGCGGTGGCCTTGCTTCGGATCCGGCGGCCGCGGCAATTCTCATTGGGCTGGGCGTGAACGAGTTGTCGACGGTGCCATCAGCGGTCCCTTCCGTGAAAGCGCTCATTCGATCCCTGTCGCTGGAGCGTTGTCGGGACCTCGCCGCCCGCGCTCTGGATGCGCAAAGCGCTGCACAAGTAAGGTCACTGGTAGCGCAATGGCCGACGAAAATTAAAGCATTGACTCTCTGAAGAAACAATAAGCCCGTACTCTTATATATAGGCGCCCCATGAACGGCTTCCTCACCAGCCTCCAGCAGATGGGCCGCGCGCTCATGCTGCCCATCGCAGTCCTTCCAGTCGCCGGCCTCCTGCTGCGGCTCGGCCAGCCCGACCTGCTCAACTTCGCGCCGATGGCGGCAGCCGGCGATGCGATCTTCTCGGCACTCGGCCTGCTCTTCGCCATCGGTATTGCCGTCGGACTTGCCCGCGAGAATCACGGGGCCGCGGGGCTTGCGAGCGTCGTTGGCTACCTGGTCACCACAAAAGGCGCGGAAGTCCTGATCGCAGTTCCGCCCGGCGTCTTGAACGGCCTCGTGGGCCAGGCGCATGACCTTGCCGCCGCCGCCTTCAAAGCGAAGGAGCTCGCGAAGCTGAGTGTTCCCGCTGGCATCATTTCCGGCGTGCTGGGTGGATGGCTCTACAACCGTTTCAGCGATATCCGGATGCCGAGTTACCTGGCGTTCTTCGGGGGCAGGCGCTTTGTTCCCATCGCGAGCGGCATTGCGGGACTCGCGGTCGCCGCGCTGTTTGGCTGGGGATGGCCGGTGCTCGAGCGCGGCATGGACGAGATGAGCCGCTCGATTCTCGGCGCCGGCAACTTTGGCCTGTTCGGCTACGGCGTGCTGAACCGCGTGCTGATCGTCACCGGCCTGCATCACATCCTCAACAATCTCGCCTGGTTCCTGATCGGTGATTACAACGGCGTCACCGGCGATCTCAAACGCTTCTTCGCGGGCGACCCGTCGGCGGGGGCGTTCATGAGCGGCTTCTTCCCCGTGTTCATGTTCGGCCTGCCGGCCGCGTGCCTTGCCATGTACCACGCGGCGCGCCCCGACAAGCGCGCCGCCGTCGCGGGGCTGTTTGCGTCCATGGCGCTCACCTCGTTCCTCACCGGCGTGACCGAGCCGATCGAGTTCACGTTCATGTTCCTCGCGCCGGCGCTCTATGCCGTGCACGCCCTGCTCACGGGCGCGTCCATGGTGTTGGCGCACGCGCTCGGCATGCATCTGGGATTCAGCTTCTCCGCGGGGCTGTTCGACTACGTGCTCAACTTCAGTCGGGCAACGCGGCCGCTGCTTCTCGTGCCCATCGGCGCAGCCTACTTCGCGCTCTACTACGGTGTGTTCCGCCTGGTGATCCGCGTGCTCGATCTAAAAACGCCGGGGCGCGAGGTCGACAGCGCGGTGATTGCCCATCAACCGCCGCCCGTCGGCACGCCCGAGCGAGCCCGAGCATTCATCGAGGCGCTCGGCGGCGCCTCGAATCTGATCACGGTCGATGCCTGCACCACGCGTCTGCGATTGGTCGTCGCCGATCAGCAGGCGGTAAACGTAGAGGCCCTGAAACAACTTGGCGCGCGAGGCGTGGTTCGCCCCTCCGCCGATACCCTGCAGGTAGTGCTGGGTCCGATTGCCGATCAGGTGGCCGGCGACATCAGGGTCGGACTGCACTCAGCGGGACGCATGCGCATGCGCCTCGAGACCTCTCCCGCACCGGCGACGCAGCCCATGCAGCGTGAAGACACGCCCTTCGCTTCCAAAGGAGAATTCAGTTCCGCCCTGGCGGCAAAACTGCTCGCGGCACTGGGTGGCAGGCGCAACATCCAAACGATCGAGACCGCCTCGACTCGCCTGCGCATTGCATTGAGCGATGCAGGGGCGATCAGCGAACGGGACATCGAGTCGCTCGGGCTGCGCGGCTTTGCACGGCCCACCGCCAATTCCATACACGTTCTGATCGGCCCCGCCGCGGACGAGGCCCGAGCCGTGCTTGCTGCGCTGACGTAACAACTTGGCGTCGATTGTCGTTACTCGTTGAATAGCGGGCTGGGGACCGGTAAAAAGACAGGTCCGGAAAGCCCCCACATCGAGTGCCGCATCGATACCCTGAGCAACATCAATGCGTTCGTGCGTGTGGCGCGGCTCGGCAGCTTCTCCGGCGCCGCGCGCCAGCTCGGTCTAGTGCCCTCGGTGGTCACCAAACGAATCGGCCAGCTCGAGCAAAGTCTCGGCACCAAGCTCATCGTGCGCTCCACGCGCGGACTCACACTTACTTCCGCGGGTGAGCGTTACCTGCCGCGTTTCGTGCGCTTCGTTGCGGAGATGGAGGAGATATTTTCTCCAACCGTCAACGAGGACGATCAGCGTATCACCGGCCACCTGCGTATCAAGGCGCCCACCACTGTCAGCTCGCTGGTGCTCGGGGATCTGCTGGCGGAGTTTCTCGAGGCGCACTCCGGTGTCAGTCTCGAGATCGTGCTCATCGACCGGTCGGTCAATCCCATGGAGGAAGGGTTCGACTTCTCCATCGGAGCGCTGCCTGTCTCCTATCCGAATCTCGTCGAGTTGCCGTTGTGCCCTTATGAGCAAGTGACCGTCTGCGCGCCGTCGTATCTGAGCGATGCGGTCGCCCCTCAGAACCCGGGCGAGCTCGCGTTTCACGATGTGCTGACCTCCATCGCCTACAGCCGTACGTGGACGTTCGAAGGGCCGAACGGCCCCATCGCCACTCAGATACACCCACGTGTGCTGGCCAGCGACAGCCGCACCCTGCGCTCGGCTGTTCTGCGCGGGCTCGGTATTTCGATGCTGCCGCGAGCGCTGGTCGAGGAAGATATGCGCACCGGCACGCTCGTTCAGCTGTTGCCGGACTTCCCGGTGAACAAGCTGTGGGTCAAGGCGCTGGTTCCGTGCACGAAGATGAACAATCCGCTCGTGCGCGAGGTGCTGGCGTTCCTGAAAGAGCGCATGCCATTGGCATCGCGCGAGAACGTCATTGTTTGATTGATCGAGATCGAGAGCCCTCAATCGCCGAGCGGCTGAGACTTTTTCTTTCGTGCTCAGAAAAGAAAAATCTTCCCAGCCGCCCGGCGTTTGCGGGCGTCTTATCAGCCTCTACTGCTGGAAGCGGAACCCAATTTTGTACGTGCGGCCAACCGCGTCGAAAATGACGTTGTTACCGCTGCCGTTTGCGCCGGGGTAGCGCGGCATCTCTGAGTTCGTAATGTTGTTCACGCCGGCGTACACCACGATTCGGCTGTCGCCCGCAAGATCGAACCCATACTGCCCAACGATGTCCGCGTACGAGCGCGACGGCACCGCGTTCGTATTCGAGCTGTTGCCCAGCAGAATGTTGTAGCCCTGCTGCTCCGGCCCGATGAACGCGGCGTTGTAGATGCCCGCCGGAATGCGGCGTCCGTGCAGAGACAGCTCCACCGGACCCATCTTCCAGTCGATCAAAGCATCGAGCGTGTACTTCGGAATACCCGGAATCGTGCCGCCACGCAGGCCTGTCTGGCCGGCGCGGTCGATGGGGCCTGCCGAGTCCGTGGTGATCAGATCCCACACCACCGTGTCGAGCAAGCGGAACGTGAAGTCGCCGAGCTTCTCGGTCGGCTGCCTGTAGCTGAGCTCGATATCGGCACCGGTCGTCAGAAGCTGGTTCACGTTCTGCTGAACGTCGACGATGTTGGTGATGTCGCCCGCCGTGTTGCGCGTGATGAGTCCGCAAAACTCGGTGGCCCCCTGGAAGCAGCGCGTGGCGATGGTCTGCCCGCCGAGCGTGCCGATCGATTTGTCGATAGCGATCTTGTAGTAGTCATACGAGAACTGCAGACGTCCCAGCCAGCCATCCGCCTGCGGCTGAATGACCACGCCCATCGTGCGGGTATCCGCAGACTCCGGCACCAGGTCCGGGTTCGAGCCCGAGATGATGGTGGGGTTGGTCTGCTTACCGTTCTGCGTGGGGTCGTTCAGAATCGCGAAGCCCGAGGTCGTCGGCCCGAACAACTCGCTGATGTTCGGAGCACGAATATCGCGTGACTTCGTGCCGCGGAAGCGCAGCCACTCGAGGGGCTGCCAGACCAGGCCGTACTTCCACGTGGTCGCGTCGACGCTGGAGGACTTTCCGGCACCGTCGCGATCGTAGCTGGTACGACGCACGGCACCGTTCAGATCCAGCGCTTTGGCGAGCATGATGTTCTTCGCCAGCGGAATGCCGGTCTCGAGGTAGCCCTCTTTCACTTTCACCTTGCCGGTGATGTTCTGGGCATTGCCGGTGAAGAACGCCAGCGACGCCGAGTTGGCATCGGCACCGCCATCCATCTTGTCGCTGCGGTATTCGCCGCCGACCGCCAGGGACACCGGTCCCGCCCACAGGTCGATGACTTCACCCTGGATATTCGCCGCGAGCGAATTCTCCGTGGTGACGTTCGTCTGCACGGACGTCGAGGTCACGTAGTCGATGGCCGCTTGCGAGGCCTGCATGCCGAACGGATTCAGCGGAACGCAGGCGGGATCGTCGTTCGCAGTGCTCGCATCGGTATTCACGCGGCACTTGATCGTTCCGCCACTCAGGACCGAGTCGATCGCCTTCGCCGCGCGGGCGGTGAGCACCGAGTTGGGAATGGAGAGGTTGAAATCATTGCGGCCGTAAGCGTAGTGCCCATCCCACTTCCAGCTGCTGCTGCCGATTTTGCCGTCCAGTGAAGCGATGGCCTGGTACAGCTTGTTCGTCGAGTTCAGATGCGTATTGCCGATGTCCTTGAAGTTCTTGCCGAGCTGGAACGTCGTCAGGCCGTTGTCATCCATGATCTTGCGGATGTCGAGCGCCGGGTCGGTCGAGGTCGGGATGAACGCGTTGTCACGTTTGATGTTCAGGCCCGTGCTGCGATATTCGCCACCCTGGTGGAAGCCTTCCATGTGTCCGTAACCGAGGTCCAGCCGTGCGGTGATGCTGTCGGTGAGTTCGAGCTTGCCGCGCTGGAACAACGTGTAACGCTTCGTCGGCGACTTGATCGGAATGCCTTCGAAGTAGCCGTTCTCGCCTTCGTTCTCGCCACCAATCATGTACAGCGAGTTCACGGCCGACCCGTACTGGAAGCGACGAGGTGTGCCGTCTGCATTGAACGTGATGCCGTTGACCACGGCGTTGAGCGCCGCGTTCGTCGGAGCCATCGGATTGGCGGGAAACACGGTGTAGGACGTGATCACGCCAGTCGGCGAGATGGTCGACGGGTGAATGTTGGGAAGAATACTGTTCGCAGGCCGAGTCGTATCGCCAGGCGGACGGCCGAAGTTCAGCGTCTCAGACGCGCACCAGTCGCGCTCGGTGCAGGTGCCTACGCCAGTGTTCTTTTCATACTCGACGGCGCCGACCCAGTGGCCGCGGTCGCCCCAGAAAGCGGTGCCGCCAGCCAGGCTCGCCGCAGTGGTCTGGTCATCGTGTTCGTCGGACTGACCGAACGACACGTTGCTGCGAACGCCATTCAGGTTTTCGTTCAGGATGAAATTGACGACGCCGGCGACGGCATCGGAGCCGTACGCGGCGGAGGCGCCGCCCGTTACTACGTCCACGCGCTCGATGAGCGAGCTCGGGAGCATGTTCGTATCCACCGTGCCTTGCGGCGTGGAGGCGACGATGCGCTTACTGTCCAGGAGCACGAGAGTGCGCACGGCGCCCAGACCACGAAGGTCCAGCACGCGTCCGCCGACGTAGCCGCCACTCAGGCCCTGTGAGGACGGCGTCTGCGTTGCGCGGAAGGACGGCATTTCGTTGAGCAGATCACCGATATTGGTGACCGCGCGCTGTTCGATGCGCTCCGCACCGACCACGCTCACCGGTGTGGGCGCTGAAAAGCCGTCGCTCTGGATGCGCGATCCGGTAACGGTGACTTCTTCAACCGTTGCGGATGGGGACTCCTGCGCCAGGACAGTTGTCGACAGAGTAGTTGTGGTAATTGCCGCAGCGATGGCTGCGTAAAGAATCTGCAAGCGCACGGAAGTGCCGCGCGTCGCGCTCGAGAGTCGTCGCATTGTTTCCCCTTACCGGCGCCCCCTACTATAGAAAGTGCCGCTTGCGCCGACTCTAGCAGCGAGTCCAGGGGCTCGGAATAGAACGCTCCGAGAGATCAGTCTTCGCGATACGCGAAGCGGTTTGCGTCGATTCGAATTCGATGCGTGGGCGCAACATTCCCGCTCGGTGGCTGCACCGAAATCGCTCGAAATCACGCGTACACGTATTCGAGAAGGATTCCGATGAACACGCAGAGCCCCACGTGCTGATTGTTGAGGAAGGCACGGAAGCAGCGTGCGGGCTCGCGGTCGCGAATGAGCCATTGCTGGTAGAGGAAGAACAGCGCCGCCGCGACGACGCCCGCGATATACCAGTGGCCGAAGTTCATGGCGCGGCCCACCAGGATGAGCGCGAACAGCATCATGGCCTGCATGATCCCGACGATGAGCCGGTCCATGTCTGCGAACAGGATGGCGCTCGATTTGACGCCGATCTTCACGTCGTCCTCGCGATCCGTCATGGCGTACAGCGTGTCGTAGATGCAGGCCCAGAGCACCGCGGTGACGAACAGCACCCAGGCAACGCGAGGCAGGCTTCCGGTTTCCGCGGCGTAAGCCATGGGCACGGCCCAGCCGAACGCGAGGCCGAGGTAGAACTGCGGCAGCGGAAAGAAACGCTTGAGAAACGGGTACGAGATCGTGAGCGCCGCTCCGACGCAGGCGAGCTTCAAGGTCAACGCATCCAGCTGGAGCGCGAGAAACAGTGCGCCGGCGGTCAGCACCGCGAACAGGCCCAGCGCCTCGCGTGGGTCGATGCGGCGCGCGGCCAGCGGCCGATCGCGCGTGCGCCGGATGTAGGGGTCCACGTTGCGATCCGCGAAGTCGTTGATGACGCAGCCGGCCGACCGCATGATCACCGTGCCGAGAATGAAGATGATGAGCACGTGCGGTTTCGGGCGGCCTTCGCCCGCAATCCACAGCGCCCACAGCTCCGGCCACAGCAGCAGCCAGATGCCGATAGGCCTGTCGAGCCGCGTGAGGCGAACCCATTCCTGCACGCGGCGCCCCAGCCGATGGAAAAACGGCGCCTCGGGGTGCTTCAGTTCGAGCGAGAGCTGTTCGGCCGCCACGGCGTCTCCTTAACCTACGCGTCCGTAACGCTCGCCGGCCCCGATCCAGCGGGCGGCGAGCGGCGCAATACTATCCGGGTACGCGTCGAGCATCAGCTCTGCCGCTTGCTGAACCCGCGGGAGCAGATCCACGTCTCGCATCAGGTCTGCCACGCGCAGCTGGGCGAGGCCGGTCTGTCGCGTGCCCAGCAACTCGCCCGGGCCTCGCAGTTCAAGATCGCGGCGGGCAATCTCGAAACCATCGTTCGTCTCTCGAATTACCTTGAGCCGCTCGCGCGCCAGCTCTGACAGCGGGGCGCGATAGAGAAGCACGCAGTTACTGGCTTCGGCGCCGCGCCCGACGCGGCCACGAAGCTGATGAAGCTGGGCGAGGCCCATGCGTTCCGCGTTCTCGATGACCATGAGAGTGGCATTCGGCACATCGACGCCTACTTCGATGACGGTGGTGGCCACCAGCACCTGGATGGTGCCGGCCTTGAAGGCCACCATTGTCTGATCTTTCTTCGCCGACGGCATCCGGCCATGCACGATGCCGACTCGCACCTCAGGCAGTGCTTCCGCGAGCACCGCCGCGGTTTCTTCCGCTGCCTGCGAGCGCTGCTCGTCCGATTCTTCGATGAGCGGGCACACCCAGTACACCTGCCGCCCCTCGCGGCACGCCTGAACGATTCGCGCCACCACTTCGTCGCGACGCTGCTCGGGCACCACCACGGTTTTCACAGGAGTGCGGCCCGGAGGCAATTCGTCTATGACGGAGATGTCGAGGTCGGCATACGCCGTCATGGCGAGTGTTCGCGGGATGGGCGTGGCCGTCATGATGAGCTGATGTGGAAAGCGACCCTGCTTGCGGCCTTTTTCCTGCAGGCGCAGGCGCTGCTGCACGCCGAAGCGATGCTGCTCGTCCACGATGATGAGCGCGAGCTTCGCGAAGTCGATGCCTTCCTGAAACAGCGCGTGGGTGCCCACCACGATGCGCACTTCGCCAGAGCCGATGGCTTCGAGCGCGCTCTTGCGCGCTCGCGCGGTCTGCGAACCGGACACCAGCGCAACCGGCAGGTGCAGCGGATGAAACCACTGACAGAAGTTTCGCCAGTGCTGCTCGGCAAGCAATTCGGTGGGCGCCATCAGCACGGCCTGGAGCCCGGTGCCCGCAGCACGCGCTGCCGCCGCCGCGGCGATCACAGTCTTGCCGCAGCCGACGTCGCCTTGGAGCAGCCGAACAGTGGGCTGGCTGCCGCGCAGATCGCCGTCTACTTCGCGCAGCGCGCGGTCCTGCGCACCCGTGAGCTTGAAAGGCAGCGAGGCGACGAAGCGTTCCGAGAGCCCATCCGGATCTTCCAGTGGCCACGCGGGATCGATGTGCGCAGCCCGCTTCAAAAGCTTCAAGCTCAAGTGATGAGCGAGTAGCTCCTCGAACGCGAGTCTGCGTTGAGCGGGGTGCATGCCCGCGGCTAATTCGGGAAGCTGCGCTTCGCGCGGCGGATTGTGAACGTAGTCGAGCGCGTCTTTCAGCGCGGGGAGCCCGAGAGGCTCGAGCACTTGCGGCGGAATCCAATCCTGCACGGCGGCTTTCCCAAGCTCGCGTAGCGCCTCGTTCACGAGCGCTCGCATTCGGCCTTGTGCCACGCCTTCCGTGCCCGGGTAGATGGGTGTGAGCGTCTCTTCCAGCGCCTCAGCGTCAGATTCCTGAACGCGCCGATACTCCGGATGCACGATCTCCATGCCGAGTGGCCCGCGCCGAATCTCGCCGAAGCAGCGAATGCGCATGCCCCGTGCGAGAGCGTTTTGCTGAGCGGCCGAGAAATAGAAGAACCGCAGTGTCAGGAAGCCCGAGCCATCCGAGATGCGGCAGAGCATCTGCCGGCGCTTGCGATAGACCACTTCGGTGAGCTGCACTTCCCCTTCGACCGCCGAGCGCATGCCCGGCTGCAACGCGCCGAGCGGCACGACCTGCGTGCGGTCCTCGTAGCGCAAGGGAAGCACGAACAGCAGATCCTGGACCTGCGTGACGCCGAGGCGCTGCAAGCGTTCGGCGAGCATGGCGCCGACACCGCGCATCGCGGTGACCGGCCGCTGCTCGGCGCGCACGACGCGATTCGGAGCCGGCTCTGCCAAGACTCGACCCACTTCAGCCCAGGTACAACACGCACTCGATCTCGACACGCGCGCCACGCGGAAGCTGCGACACGCCGACGGCCGCACGTGCGGGATATGGCTCGGCGATGTAGGCGGCCATGACTTCGTTCACCTTGGAAAAATTCGCAAGGTCGGTGAGAAAGACGTTTACCTTGACCGCCTGCGCGAGCGACCCGCCCGCTGCTTCGGCGACGGCTTTCAGGTTCTCGAACACGCGGCGAATTTCCTTGTCGATGTCGCCCGTGACCAGTTCCATAGTGCCGGGATCGAGCGGAATCTGGCCGGAGAGATACACCGTGTCGCCGGCGCGGACGGCCTGGGAATAGGGTCCGATCGCCTTCGGCGCGCGGTCGGTCGAGATGATCTTGCGGGACATGGCTCTAGGCTCCTCTAAACTATTTTGTGCGGTCATCGGACGCTTTGTCATCACCGCGGGCCCGGTCATCACGCGAGTGCGCGGCGATCGAGCGCGACACGCGAAGCACGTCCGGCATGCGGCGGATCATGCGCACGATACGCGCGAGATGTTTTCGATCCAGCACTTTCAGTTCGAACACCAGCTCCGACGTGTCGCTGTCTCGCTCTTCCACTGACACCCGATCGATGTTCGTCTCGGTGCTGGAGATGGCGGCCGCGACGGCGGCGAGCACGCCAGTGCGGTTTGCCACTTCCACTCGCACCTCCGAGCTGAAGAGCCTGTCGGGTGCAATCTGCCACGTGACCGGGAGCCAGTTCTCGGGGTGCTTGCGGTAGTCCTCGACGTTCACGCAGTTCTCGCGGTGGATAACTATGCCGCGACCGGATGACAAGAACGCGAAGATGGGGTCGTAGGGAATGGGGAAGCAGCAGCGCGCATAGCTGACGAGCAACCCTTCCGTGCCTGCAATGGCGAGTGGCGCTGCAAGCGAAACGCCGCCTTCTTCCGTTGGAGCAGTGGGCAGGAGCCTGCGCGCAACCAGTGGCGCGAGGCGCTCGCCGAGCCCGACCTTCTCGTACAGCTCGTCGATGTCTTTCATGCCCAGCTCGCCGATGGCCACGGCGAGTGCTTCGGGCGTTACTTCGTCCAGCGACAGATTGAATTCGCCGAGGGCCTGGTTGATGAGCCGCTGGCCGAGCGCAATGGCTTCCGTGCGACGCAGGCTCTTCAAGTAATGCCGGATGGCGCTGCGCGCTTTCGCCGACACGACGAAGTTCACCCACGACGGGTTGGGCATGGCGCCCTTCGCCGTGATGATCTCGACGGTCTGGCCGTTACGAAGCACGGTGCGCAGAGGCGTGAGGCGCCGGTCTATTTTCGCAGCGACACAGCGATTGCCGACATCAGTGTGCACGGCGTACGCGAAGTCCACCACCGTCGCGCCGCTGGGCAGCCGCAGAATTTCACCGCGTGGTGTGAAGACGTAGACCTTGTCCGGGAACAGGTCGACTTTCACGCTCTCGAGGAATTCTTCCGAGGACGTACCGCCGTCCTGCAGCTGCACGAGGTTCGAGAGCCATTCGCGCGCACGCGCCTGTGCGACTGAATCTTCTTCGTCACCGGCCTTGTAACGCCAGTGCGAAGCGATGCCCGCCTCGGCAACGCGATGCATGTCCTCCGTGCGAATCTGCACTTCGATCGGCACGCCGTTCGGACCAAACAACGTGGTGTGCAGCGATTGGTAGCCGTTCACGCGCGGAATCGCGATGTAGTCTTTGAATCGCCCTGGCATCGGCTTGAAGAGACTGTGGACGATGCCCAGCGCGCGATAGCACGTGTCCGAGGAGTTCACGACGATGCGCAGGCCGTATACATCTACGATTTCATTCAGCGTGGCGCGCTTGCGCCGCATCTTTGTGTAGATGCTGTAGAGATGCTTTTCGCGCGTGTCGACCTTGGCGGCGATCTCGCTCTTTAGCAACGCAGCCTGCAGCTGCTGCTCGATCTTCTTCAGGAATTCTTTCTGATTGCCACGTGCGCGCTTGAGCGCGCGTTCGAGCACGCGATAGCGCTGAGGATAGAGAGCCCAGAAACCGAGGTCTTCGAGTTCCAGCTTGATGCGGTAGAGGCCGAGGCGTTCCGCAATGGGCGCGTAGATCTCGAGCGTTTCGCGGGCGATGGCGCGCCGGCGGGGCGGTGTCATCGCATCGATGGTGCGCATGTTGTGCGTGCGATCCGCGAGCTTCACCAGGATGACGCGCAGGTCGCGCACCATCGCGAGCAGCATCTTGCGGAAGCTCTCCGCCTGCGCTTCCTCGCGGCTCTTGAACTTGATCTGGTCGAGCTTGGTGACGGCATCCACCAGCTCGGCGACATCCGCGCCGAAGCGCGCCGCCAGCTGATCTTTCGGCGTCGGCGTGTCTTCGATGACGTCGTGCAGGATGGCCGCGACGATGGTGTCGGCGTCCATGCGCAGGTCCGCCAGAATGGCGGCGGCGGCGACGGGATGAGCTATGTAGGGCTCACCGGAGAGGCGCTTCTGGCCCTTGTGGGCCGAAGCGCCAAACTCGGCGGCTTCGCGGATTCGCGCTACCTGGTCGGGCGGCAGGTAGGTTTCAACGAGGCTCAGTAGCTCCTTGAGCCCCGGAGTACGCCTTCCGCCGGGGAGCAGTCCCAGGAGCGAAGACGCATAGTCCATGGTTCTTACAAGGCGTGTGCGCCCTCAGTCTCCGAGGCCGAACTGCGGAGCGCGGAACGTGGACTGGGCGGCTTCGTCCAGCGTCATGCTGTTGTCCACCGGAGCGGGCTCCGGCTCGCGAAGCATTTCCACCGTGATGTTGCCGGCGGCGATTTCGCGCAGGGCGACCACGGTGGGCTTGTCGTTTTCCCAGTTCAGCGTGGGCTCGGCGCCATTGGCCAGCCGGCGGGCGCGCTGGGAGGCCAGCAGCACGAGCTGAAAGAGGTTTTCGACGTTTGACAGACAGTCTTCGACAGTAATTCGCGCCATAAGTATGCAAGCTTTGGAATGCCCGCAGCCGCGGGCGAAAAGGACCGAAACTATAAGCGAGGACTGTCCGCCTGACCAGCAGCTTGGACCTCCCGGGAGCGTGTCGGGCTTGCGTTGCCGGCCCGGGCGTAGCTACGCACGGAGGCAGGCGGCCCTCTCTTGCATAGATCAGGCCACGCTTTTTGCTGCCGGAAGCGAAGCCGATGTCCGAAAAAGCGCCGGGCCGCGCAGGCCGCAGGCGACTTTTTTCCAATAAACCTAGCCCAGCAGCTCGGATAGCAATGGCGTCAGGGACTTGCGATTTCTCAGCAGCCCCTGGCCGCGGCCATCCACGATGCTGCCCAGGTCGGTGACAGCACGCTCGAAGTCGTCGTTGACGA
This sequence comes from Gammaproteobacteria bacterium, assembly GCA_040007735.1. Lineage (GTDB taxonomy): Bacteria > Pseudomonadota > Gammaproteobacteria > Steroidobacterales > Steroidobacteraceae > JADGHX01. The sequence goes on from JBDTUL010000036.1 coordinate 14,186, forward strand.
CCACATAGTCGAACTCGTTCCAGTGGGACATATCGCCCACGGCGTCGCGCAGCCTGCGTGCGATCACGTCATCCGAGTCGGTTTGGCGGTTGCGCAGCCGCTCTTCGAGCGCACGGCGCGACGGCGGCAGGATGAAAACGGTGGAGGCGGCCGGCAACGCTTGCCGCACTTGTTGCGCCCCCTGCCAGTCGATCTCGAGGATGAGGTTGCGCCCTTGCGCGAGCTGTTCTTCCACCGGCTGGCGACCGGTGCCGTAATAGTTGTCGAACACTTGCGCGTGCTCGAGAAATTCGCCGCGCTCGATCAGCTCGCGAAACTCGGGCACCGTGACGAAGTGGTACTCGCGACCGTGCTCTTCCTTCGGGCGCTTGGCGCGGGTGGTGTGCGAGATGGAAACCCGCAGCTCGGGCTTGCGATCGAGCAAGGCCTTGACGAGCGATGTCTTGCCGGCGCCGGAGGGCGCGGCGATGACGAACAGGCGGCCGCGTTCGCGGGGTGTGTCGGCTACGGCCATCTTCTCGAAGCATCAGTCGGAAACGGACCGATACGATACCAACGAGGGGCACTCATGTCCCGCCGCTTGCGGCGCGTTCAGGCGCGAGACAGCCGGGACGCCTCATCCTTCACACCGTGGTCGAGGGTGTCAGGCAGCCGAACTATTCGCGCTCCACGCGCGGTTGCCCGACGCTCGCTATCGCACCGGTCTGACCGGGCTCCCAAGCGAACTTTGTTCTCGCGCGGATTTGAGTTCGGCAGGCCGGTGCGATTCCTCGGGGCGGGCCTGGACTGATCGCCTATTTCGGAACCGCGGCTGCCTCGCGCTTCTTCTTCGCCCCGCCTGTCGATTTCACCTGCTTGCCGTGGGCCGCCGACTGCGCCTTCTGACCATGATGGTTACGCGAGGCCCTCTTGCCGACGATGGGCGTACCGATCGGCGTGCCATACACCCCGTCTTTTGCCTTGGGTCCCGGCGCGTACGAGCTGGGTTTCGCCTTATGGTTGCCCTGCTGCGCGGTAGCGGCCAGCGCATGGACTGCACTGGTCAGCAGAATGGCGGCAATCGCGGCGGCGGTCAGGGTTTTCATAATGCGGGCTCCACGGGTCAGGGTCGCAGCGCGTCGAGCATGGGAGTTCGAGCGGGGCCGGTACGTGACCTGTATCCCACCCCTCGGAGTGCCTCAGGGGCGGCCGCCGCCGGGAACGCCCCGTGCTTCTCCATTACGCAAACAAAGCGCCTTTGGGTGCAGGGGAGTGCAAAAAATGGGATTGCTGAAGGGCCTGGGCGCCGTGCTGATCGTGACGTGGCTGGTGCTGTGGCTGGCGGTGAAAATCACCTTCGCCGCGATTCACCTGCTGCTGGTGGTGGGCCTGGCCATGCTGGTGTTCGGCTTTCTGAAGCCGAAGGCGCAATAGCGCCTTACTCGATGTTCTGAACCTGCTCACGCATCTGCTCGATGGTGACTTTCATCTCCACCGCCGCGCGCGTCGTCTCGAGATCCTGAGACTTCGAGGACAGGGTGTTCGCCTCGCGGTTGAGCTCCTGCATCAGGAAGTCGAGCCGGCGGCCGGCCGGTTCGTTTGCCGCCGTCACCCGCCGGATCTCGGCGATGTGGCCGGTTAAGCGATCCAGCTCTTCATCCACATCGAGCCGCTGCAGGAGCAGGGCCAGCTCCTGTTCGAGCCTGTCCTGGTCTACCTGGGCTTTCAGATCTGCGAGGCGCTCGTTCAAACGGTCGCGGATGCGAACCTGCACTTCGGGCAAACGCGCTCGTACCACCGCAACGAACCCTTCCAGGCTGTCGCAACGCTGCTCGATGAGCTCTCGGAGCCGCACGCCCTCGCGGCTACGCGTGGCGATGAGATCCGCGACGGCTTCTGCGAACAGCTCGCGTGTGGCGACGGGAAGCTCGTCACCCACTACGGTGTCTTCGCGAACCACGCCGGGCCAGCGCAGGATATCGATGAGGTTGACCGTGTGCTGCTCGGTCAGAGCTGCTGACAATTCGCGCACGCGGGCGAGCACTCGCTCCAGCGCTTTCGGGTCGATCTCGAGCGCCTGCTCCGAACCCTGCGAAGGCCGATAGCTGACGGTGCAATCGACCTTGCCGCGCTTCAACTCGCGCGTGGCGATCTGGCGCAGCTCCGGCTCGGCGATACGCACCTCATCCGGCAGCCGGAATCCGCATTCGAGAAAGCGGTGGTTGACGCTGCGAAGCTCGCAAACGAGGGTGCCCCAGGGGCCGGAGGCCTCCCGGCGGGCGAATCCGGTCATGCTGACGATCATAGAGGCAGGCTTCCGTGCAAGCGTGCGGAGCGGCCGTGCGGCTTACGCTCTTCTGCTCGCGGGTGATATAAAGCGCGGCCAATATTAACAGAAGCGCGAGTGCCCTCTTGCGAGTCGAGTACGCCGATATCAGTCTCGTTGGGGCCCGCGAAGAGAACCAGGACAGGGTTGTCGCCGCGGTCGCCGAGCATGCTGCCCTGTTGTTGGTCGTCGATGGCATGGGTGGCCATGCAGACGGCGCACGCGCCGCCGAGGTAACGCAAAAGGCTATCCTCGAAGCGTTCTGGCACACACCGCAGCCGCTGTTCGATCCGCTGGGTTTCCTGCATCTCACGCTGGGGCGTGCACACGAGGAAGTGGTGCGCATCGGCTTGAGCCTGCCCATGGAGCACAGGCCCCGAGCCACGTGCGCTATCTGCATCATTCAGCAGCGCGCGGCGTGGTGGGGACACATCGGCGACAGCCGCGTGTATCACATGCGGCGCGGGGCGCTGGTGCAGCGAACGCGCGATCACAGCCACGTCGAACTGTTACTGCGTGAAGGGCTGATCACGGCTGAGCAGGCGGTGAACCACCCGATGCGCAACTTCGTGGAATGCTGTCTCGGTGGCGATCCGATTCTGCCGGACATGACGTTCAGCGGGCGCCGCGAGCTGCAGCCAGACGACGTGCTGTTCGTCTGCACCGACGGCATGTGGGCATCGCTCAAGGATGAAGAGATTGCCAGTCGCCTCACAGCACCCGGCGCTCCCGTACGCGAAACGCTGAATTCCCTTGGCCAGGTCGCAGTGCTGCGGGCCGGCGGCGGCAGCGACAATACTTCTGCAGCCGCACTTCGCTGGCTAGGCGACTAAATATATGACCCGACCGAGTGGCCGTAACGCAGACCAGATGCGCCCTGTGAAATTCACGCGGCGATTCGCGAAGCATGCGGAAGGTTCCGTGCTCGTGGAGTTCGGCGACACGCACGTGCTGTGTACCGCGAGCATTGAAGAAAACGTTCCGCCATTTCTGCGTGGCAAAGGCCAGGGCTGGGTCACAGCGGAGTACGGCATGCTTCCGCGCGCCACTCACACTCGCACGGCCCGCGAGGCCGCGAAGGGTAAGCAGAGCGGGCGCACGCAGGAAATCCAGCGTCTCATCGGCCGATCGCTGCGCGCGGTGATCGATCTCAAGGCGCTCGGTGAGCGCACCATCACGTTGGATTGCGACGTGCTGCAGGCGGATGGCGGCACCCGAACCGCTTCGATCACAGGCGGATACGTTGCACTGGCTGAAGCGTGCGACCGGCTCGTACAGCGAAGGTCAATTGCGGCGAGCCCCCTTCACGGGCAGATCGCCGCAGTGTCGGTGGGCATCTGCGGTGGCGTGCCCGTGCTGGACCTCGACTATCCCGAGGACTCTCAGGCCGAGACGGACATGAACGTCGTCATGAACAACGGCGGCGCCTTCGTCGAGATTCAAGGCACGGCGGAAGGCCACGCGTTCCGTCGGCACGAACTCGATGCGATGTTGAATCTCGCGGCAAACGGGCTTGGCGAGCTGTTCGCGCTTCAAGCGCAGGCGCTTGCTGCAGGCCCACCCGCCGCGCGCTGAAGTTCGCCAGGCGGGTCTTGCGCAACAAGCCCGCGAAGATCACGCAGTGAAGATCATCCTGGCGAGCGGCAACTCCGGAAAGCTTCGTGAGCTGACAGCGATACTCGGGCCGTTGGGGCACGAGCTCATTCCACAGTCCGCGCTCGGCATCGACACCCCGGAAGAGACCGGCACAACTTTCCTCGCCAACGCGTTGTTGAAGGCGCGATACGTCGCGCAGCTGGGGCAACTGCCGGCGCTGGCGGATGACTCCGGTATCGAAGTCGATGCACTGGGTGGCCGACCTGGCGTCTATTCCGCGCGCTACGCCAGCGAGCATGCGACGGATCGCGAGAATCTCCAGAAGATGCTCGACGAGCTGCGCGGCGTGGCGACAGAGGGTCGGAGTGCCCGCTATCAATGCGTGATCGCACTGGTGATGCGGGGTGACGACGCCAGCCCCCTGATCGCGCAGGGCACGTGGGAAGGGCACATCCTTACCGCACCTCGCGGCACGGGCGGATTTGGCTACGACCCGATTTTCCAGCCCCAGGGCCTTTCGACCACCGTCGCGGAACTCGATGCGGCGCTCAAGAACACGCTGAGTCATCGCGCTCAAGCCCTGCGAGCGCTCGCTGCAAAGCTGCGCTAGCCGGAAAGGACGCCCTCAATCGCCGGGCGGCTCGAAGCAATTTCCTTTTTTATCTGAAAATAACAAAGAGCCCCAGCCGCCCGGCGATTGAGGGCGTCCCGCCCCCCCCGGGGCCCTTGCCGCACGCGGCGAGCCGCCTATAGTCACGCAGATGTCCGCCCTCTCCACCCCGCCCCTTTCCCTCTATCTGCACCTCCCCTGGTGTGTGCGGAAGTGCCCCTATTGCGACTTCAACTCGTACACGCTGAAAGAGACCCTCCCGGAAGCCCAATACGTCGCCGCCCTCGAGCGCGACATCGAATCCCAGGCTGAAGCGGTTCGCGGGCGGCCGGTGATCAGCATTTTCTTCGGCGGCGGCACGCCCAGCCTGTTTGCCCCTGAGGCCATCGCACGAGTGCTTGCGGCCGCGCGCAGGCATCTGACCATCGCGGACGACGCGGAAGTCACACTCGAGGCCAACCCCGGCACCATCGAGCGCGGGCGCTTCACGGGCTATCGCAGCGCCGGCGTCAACCGAGTGTCGCTGGGCGCGCAGAGTTTCGACGAGCGTCAGCTCAAAGCGCTGGGGCGCATTCACTCACCGCAGGAGACCGTGCGCGCTGTGGAAGAGCTGCATGCCGCAGGCCTGGCTAACTTCAATCTCGACCTGATGTATGCGCTGCCCGGGCAGGACGTAGCGGGCGCGCTTAGTGACCTCGAGCAAGCGCTAACGCTTTCGCCAACGCATGTTTCGCACTATCAGCTCACTCTCGAGCCGGGCACTCAATTCGCCGCCAAACCTCCCGCGCTGCCTGCGGATGACACAGCCGCAGACATGCTCAGTGCCTGCCACGAGCGATTGGCCCGCGCGGGGTTCACGCAATACGAAGTGTCGGCCTACGCCACGGCGGGCAAGCAGTGTCGGCACAATCTCAACTACTGGACGTTCGGTGATTACATCGGCGCCGGTGCCGGTGCGCACGGCAAGATCACCGACGCCCTGGCGGGTGCCATTGTTCGCACCACGCAGCAGCGCGAACCCCGCCGCTACCAGGCCGGTTCGCCTGCAGCGATCACTCGTGTGCGGGTTTCCCCCCGCGATCTGCCGTTCGAATTCATGATGAACGCGCTTCGTCTGACGGATGGATTCGAGGAGCAGACGTTCCGCGCGCGAACCGGGCTGGACTGGACGAGCGTGGCGGTCACTTTCGAGGCGCTGCGGGCGCGAGGGCTGGTGGTTGTCGAGGGCACAGTGCGCAAACCGACCCCCCTGGGGCTGCGTTTCCTCAACGATCTGCTGCTCGAATTCCTGCCCGAAACGGCTGTTTCGGCCGGCAATCGTGCCTTGTCAACGGGCTCGTAACCCCGACTCCGGACCCGCTCGGCGCGCTTTATACACAGCTCGGACCGCCCTACCCACAAATGAGCGCATTACGGGCGATACCGGTTAAACCGCTCAACATGACACTCGTAAGCTATTGAAGAGAAAGGCCTAAAACCCCTGGTTACTTTTTAGCCAAGGTAACAAATACGCAATATGGCCCGGAAAATCGCCCTCGCCGCGGCAAGGTATCCACAGAGTTATCCACAG
>JBDTUL010000037.1:0-20199 GCA_040007735.1 Gammaproteobacteria bacterium
CCGAAGCCCCCACAAGGCCCACCTCATCAACCGCCATCTCAATCGCAATCTTCAACGCAGCCACGGCAGAAGTCGCATCCGGTCCCACCCCCGCAATCGAAATTTCCTCCCCCTTCCGAACCCCCAACGACATCAACCCAATCGCACTGCGTGCATTAGCCGATCGCCCTCGCACAGAAACAGTCACCGTAGCCGCAAAATTCTTGACACGACTGGCGAACAACGCAGCAGGCCGCGCATGAATCCCATGCTCGAGCCCCACCACCACGCGCGCAGTAACCGCCTCAGTCGCAGGACTCTCAGTAACCCCCACCCCTTGCACCGAACTGGCAGGCGCCAGTTCCATCAAAAAGTCCCCCACCTTCACCGCCCGATCCGACGCGCGCCGTACGATGGAAAACGGCACCGCATCCGTAATAACGATCGGCGTGAGCAAGCTTTTCGCCCGGCGTGCGAGCAGGTCCATGTCGAACGTCAGCAGCAGGTCGCCCGCTTTCACGCGCGCCCCCGCGTGAACTTTCACATCGAAGCCTTCGCCACCGAGCGCTACGGTATCGATGCCAACGTGAAGGAGAATCTCCGCGCCATTCGGTGCTCGCAACGTAATAGCGTGTTTTTGAGCCGGTACGGTGACGATCTCCCCATCGCACGGCGCGTAGAGACTCGCACCAGTAGGGTCGATAGCTTGCCCGTCGCCGAGCAGTCGCCCTGCGAACAAAGCATCAGGGACTTCGTCGAGCGGCGCGCTCCAACCCTGCATCGGTGCCACGAGTACCAGGTTAGACATCGTGCGCCTATTCGAACAGTTGAACCGAGTCGATTGCCCAGATGGGATCGACACTGCGGCGAGTGAAGCGCAGGCAGAGGTCGTGGAAGTTGCCCGTGGATGCCGCGGGCGCGCCAGCGGCAATTGAACCGGAAGCTGGCGCTGTTCGTGGCGCAGAGGCGGGCGTGGTGGACGCCGCCGTCCGAGACTTTGCTGACAAAACCAGCGGCACTTTCGGAAGCGATGTCACTGCGTTGTTGCGTGTTGCCGGCGTAAGAGACAGTGTCGCGACGAGCGCGCCATCACAGGAGTCCAGGCGCACCTCCAGCTCACCCTCTGGTGTCTGCGGCGGATGCAATGGAATCGCCTTCACTGCTTCGCCAACCTGGAAATTGAACGGCACTTGACCCACGTCGACGCTGATGCCGGTGACGCGAGCGAGATCGGCCTTTTCCCAAACCCAGCAGGGGTCGAGAATATCCACGTTGAACACCGCGCGCTTCCCTTCGCGCGGCGCATCGTCTTCGAGACGCAACGCGAGTTTGTTCGCGCAACTCTTCAGCTCGTCAGCATTCCGCCGCCTCAGCGACTGGGGATCAATCTTCCGCGTGCGGGGCGCCGACATACGCTGCCCGTCAACGAATGTGGCCGCGACGAGCGTAGCCGGCATTTGCACCGTGATCGGTGACTTATAAAGCGCTGACGCAACGCCCGGCGCCTTGCCATTGAGCGTGTACCGAATGTCGCCGACCCCGGCCTGGTTCGAGAGATCGACGGGCACTGTATTCCCACGCACCGTATTGCTGACCGCTGCTTTCCCAGGCACTGCCTCACCCACTAGCGCATTCCTCTCTAAGCCGCCCGGCGATTGAGGGCTCTTGATTCCAACCTCAAACGCACTATCCGCATACCCAATCCCCAACTTTCGATAGCGCCCGAACTGCGCCGCCAACCGCCGCGAAAAACCCTCCCAATCCCGCCGCCCCGGCACCGACCAAACATTCTTCGCAAACGCGGCAAGTCTCGGAAACACAGCATGCTCAACGCGCGCTGACGTCCGCATATGCTCCGTCCACACATTAACCTGCGCGCCAAGCACGTGGCTCTGAGAAGCTCCAGCAATCGCCCCCGGCATCACCTCAAACTTATACATATCCGCCAGCGTGACGTACCTCGGCCTCCCCGGTGGCTCGTCTGCAGAATCACTTTGCAGATAGTCGAGATACAAATCAGGTGCCGGGGCCATAACGACATCATGCCCCTGGCTCACGGCATCGACACCACCTTGAACGCCGCGCCAGGACATGACGGCAGCCTCGCTGGGCAAGCCGCCCTCCAGAATCTCATCCCAACCGATGAGCTTGCGGCCATGCGCGCTGACGAACGTCTGTATGCGATGAGTGAAATACCCTTGCAGCGCGGCCTCGTTGGCAATGCCCAACTCGCGCATGCGCTGCTGAACTTTCGGCGAGGCACGCCAGCGATCTTTAACTGCCTCGTCGCCGCCGGTGTGAATGTACTGGCCGGGGAACAGCGCCATCACTTCGGTGAGCACATCCTCGAGGAATGAGAATGTCGCCTCGTCCACGTTATACAGATAGGTGTGCACGCCCCAGTCCGAGGACACCGTGGGCGGCTCGCCTTCGGTACCCAGTTGCGGGTAAGCGGCGATGGCCGCTTGCGCGTGGCCAGGTATTTCTATTTCGGGGACTACGGTGATGAAGCGCTCGGCGGCGTAGCGCACGATGTCTCGCACTTCGTCCTGGGTGTAATAGCCACCATAGAGACGGGGTTTGCCGGTTGCGGCGTCGATGTCGGATGCGGGCGCCTGGCCGGCGGGCACGCTCCATGCGCCCACTTCAGTGAGGCGCGGATACTTCTTGATCTCGAGGCGCCAGCCCTGGTCGTCTGTCAGGTGCCATTGAAAGGTGTTCAGTTTGTGCAGGGACATCCAGTCGAGCAGTTGCTCGATGAACGCTGGCGGCATGTAGTGACGGGAGACGTCGAGCATCAGGCCGCGCCACTTGAAGCGCGGCGCATCTTCGATGTGCACCGCTTTGAGCGTTACCGACTTTGCGTTGGGCGGTTCGGCTGTGATGAGTTGCCATAGCGTGACGGCGCCGTAGAAGAGGCCGCTGGGTGAAGACGCTTTGACTTCAATGGCCGTTGATGAAACCTCGAGCGCGTAACTCTCAGCGGCGGTGATACGGGCGGGTTCAAGGCTGAAGATAATTGCGCCCGGCGCGCCACCAAAAGATGTTGTTGCACGGGGTGCTGTCTGACTCCTCTCAGCCGCCCGGCGATTGAGGGCTCTTGATTCCGAGCTGCCCGATAAACCCCCGGATGGCAATTCGACAACACGCAGCGACAGTCCCGCCGTGTGAGTCACCAATTCCGTAAAATAGCGAGCGATCCGTTCAGCTTCACCGCCCCCAACTGCTGAAACGCGGGTAGCCGACGTAACAACGAATTCGCCTCGCATCCGCGTAACGCTTGCCGGCGCCGGAATCACCGACACGCTTTCTAAGCTAGCGACCCGCGTCTGAACTACCGGCGCATCAGCCTCCGCACCGCACGCCCCGCCCACAGCGCCCCACGCCGCCACCACAACCCACACAGCGCTTCGCCAATTCCTCACCCCGCCACCTCAGAAACACCAGCACCAGGAGCCCCCGAGCATCGCGCCCGCACTTCATGAATAATGCCCTCACCACAATGAGCGAAGACACACCCCACCCTCAGGTATCGAAAGCCCGCGAAGCCTTCGCACGCGGCGACATCGCGGCAGCCGCGGCGATCACTGAGGCACATCTCAAACCCTATCCCAGGGACACCAACGCGCTCGAACTCCGATATCTCATTCAAAATCACCGCGGCGAGTTCGCCAGGGCGGTGGAAACGCTGCAAGCGGTGATTGCCATCGACGCCACCGCAGCCTGGGCCTTCAACGATCTGACGGAGCTGCTGTTCAAGAACAACCGTCGCACGGAGGCCGAGCAGGTCGCGCGACTGGCGCTGCGCGCAAACCCGAACAACGGCCAGACGCATCACTTGTTTGGCACCATTCTCTGCGAGCTCAACGATCTCCCCTCCGGCGAGTGGCATTTCCGCCGCGCGCTCGAGCTTGCGGGGGAGCAGGCGCCGATCCTGGCGAACCTGGCGCTCAACCTGATGCAGCAAGGCCGCACTGACGAAGCCGGCCCTTACTTTGCCCGCGCGGACGCACTGGCGCCAGGCGACCTTACGACCCTCGCGCATTGGTCGAAACTGCACGAAGTGCGCGGTGAGATGCGCCCCGCCGAACAACTGCTCGACCGCGCCGAAGCCGTCTCGTCCGCCACGGAAGTGAATCTTCTGCGCGCCACTTATTTCACGCGCGCGGGTGAACCGGGCCGCGCGCTCGCGCTGCTCGATGCCGCTCCAGCGCTCAACGGTGACGGCCATCTCGGGCGGGGCCGATTGCACGATCGTCTCGGCCACTACGATAAGGCCTGGCAGGACTTCGTAGCCGGCAAGAAGAAACTCGCAGCGGAAGCCGGCGGGCTCGAATACCGCGCCGATGCGGTGGAGGCTTTCTTCACGCGCCTGAAGCGTTTCTTCACGCAAGAGAGAACAGCGCTGCTGCCGCGCGCGCCACTGCGGCCCGATGTGCCGCAGCCCATTTTCATCATGGGCTTTCCGCGCTCGGGTACCACGCTGGTCGAACAGATTCTCTCCAGCCATTCGCAGGTGCGGGCCGGCGGCGAACTGCCGTTCATTCCGGACCTGCGCAAGATCGCACTTCACCTGCTGCCCGCAGGTGCGGAGCCGTTCCCCGAGAACCTCGCGCAGTCCCTGACGGCGGACAACCGATATGTCGCCACGATGTTTCGCGACTACTACCTCGCGCGCGCCGCGCAATACGGGCTGAACGGCAGTGCCGGGCAGGCAGGCCCAGCCTTCTTCACCGACAAGATGCCTTTCAACGAGATCTGGTTGCCGGTGCTGCGCATGGCATTTCCGAAGGCGAAGGTCGTGCACGTTCGGCGCAACCCGCTGGATGTCTGCGTGTCGATGATGTCGCACAACTTCACGCATGGTTTCAACTGCGGTTATCGCATCGAGGACATCGTTCATCATCTCGAGGCGGTATCCAACCTGCTCGAACACTATCGCACCGAGCTCGGCTTCGATGACCTCACGCTCCCCTACGAAGCGCTCGTCGCCGGCCAGGCTCGCGAAACGCGCCGGCTGCTCGACTACCTCGGCCTTCCCTTCGAAGAGACGTGCCTGCGCTTCCACGAGAACCGGCGGTATGCGCCGACGCCTAGTTACGCGCAGGTCACCGAGAAACTCAACGACAGGTCGGTGGGCCGCCACGAGCACTACGCCAGCGCGTTGCGGCCCTTCCGGCCGCAACTGGCGCGCCTGCTCGCAGCGGGCGGTTACGAGCCGGTCAGAACTTGAATCGCACCCCGGCGAAGTAGATGCGCCCGTTGTCGTAGATCGCGCGCGGCCGGAACTCTTCGCCTGCGTACTGCTCGACCTTCTCGTTGGTGATATTCACCGCATCCGCCGTCAGCGCGAAGTTCTCCGTTACGTTCACCGAGACCGAGGCATCGAGCGAGGCCAGTGCCTTCTCGTTCAGCGGCGTCAGGCGATCGAACGACAGGAAGAACTTCGACCGGTACGTGTAAGACAAGCGGGCACTGACCAACGGGTTTTCGAAGTAACCGGTCAGGTTGGCCTGGTTCTTCGAGCTCTGCGGAAGCTGCGTTCCGTCGTCAGCCGTGGCATCCGAGTACGTGTAGTTTGCCTGCACCCCAAACCCCGCATAAATCGGCTTGGTGACCGCAAGCTCGGCACCCTTGATCGATCCGCCTCCGCCATTCGAGCGCAGGTTGATGGTGAACGGGCAGTCAAAGAGCAGCGTGCCCGACGGTGTACAGGCGAGGCTCGGCGCGGTGGCGCCCTGGATCGGATAGATCTGGCTCACCGGCCGATCGGTGATGAAGGACTTTATGTCCTTGTAGTAGATCGCCAGTGCCACGCTGGTGTTCGCATCCGGATACCACTCGAGGGAGAGGTCCGCCTGCGATGCCCGATAGGGATCGAGCTCCGGATTGCCGCCCGTGCCTGAGAGCGCACCGATGTTCAGGTTTACGCGAGGTGCGATGTCGGTGTAGTCCGGGCGCGCCATCACTTTGGCTACGGCGAAGCGCACCAGCAGGTCGTCCTGCAAGTCATAAACCAGGTTCAGGCTCGGCAGAACGTCCGTATACGTGCGCTCGATGTTCAGCGGATCGTAGTTGCCGAACGGGTTCGTCACCGAACCATTGGGATTGATCAGCGCGCCCTTCGAGATTTGCTTCGTGCGCACCAGACGCGCACCCACGTTACCGCGCCACCGATCGCCCTTCAGATTCGCCATCACGTAGCCGGCAGTCGCCTTTTCCTGCACGGAGAAGTTCTGCTGCGGATACGTGGCGCGGCCCGGGCCATTGGCCAGGTTCGCAAACAGGAAGCTGTCTAGCTTGCTGGTATCCACCTGCCAGTAGCTGTTCAGCGTGCCGGCGGAATCGATGGCATTGAGATAGTTGCCCGGCGTCAGACCGCCCGCGAGAACCGTGCCGCTGGTGCCGTTGATCGGAACGTGAAAACCACCGTACGTCGTCGCATTGAAGATGAGCTCGCGGTTGTGGTCGGTGTACTTCGCGCCGAACTTCACCGATTTCAGGGGCCCGAAGTCGAGCGTGCGCTCGGCATCTACGTAGCCGTACTTCTCGTCGTCGTTGTTCAGAATCTGGTGGAGCGAGCTGAAGATCAGCGTCGACTGGGAGGGATTGGCCGGGTCGATGTTGGTGAAGTGAACGGCCGGCGTGCCGCCTCGCAGGTCGTAGTCGAACGCGGCAGGCGCGCCAAACTCGGCGAACGGCTGCGCGTCGGTGTTGCCTTCCGCATCTGTGTAACCGAGCCTGAAGTGAAGCGCCCAGGCATCCGTCGCCTGCACTTTCGTGTCCAGGTCGATGGAGCGGGTGTCGGCCGAGGCGAAACGGTGGATGGCGTCGTACACCATGCCGAAGTCCGACGTGCCATTGTTCAGCGAGGCGATGTGGCCCGCCACCGCGGTGTCCTGAACGATGGTGGTATTGGTGAGTGTGCCGCCATTGCCGAGGGCGCGCGTTCCCCAGGCAATGAAGTTCTCGTTCAGGTTCTCGCCGTCGAACTTCGAGTACAGGCCGCTCAGGTTCATGTCGACGCGGTCGTTCGGCCGGAACTGCAATGTGATGTTGCCGCCCTTGCGGATGCGTTCCTGTTCGAACAGGGCCGAGCCGATGAGTGAGGGCACCTGCAACACGCCCGCACCCGGGTCGGCATCGAAGTAACCAAGGGTTTCCACGCCGTCCCGGCGCAGATGGCGTTTCTGATAGACGCCGGCCACGAGCACGCCCAGCGTTTCATCCGTGTTCTTCCAGCTATAGAGAGCGGAGGCGTTGGGGTCTGCCTTGTCTGCGCGGTCCGCGTACGCGGCCTGGGCAGAGCCGAAGAATGAGTTCGACTTCATGTCGAGCGGCGCGCGCGAAACCACGTCGATGAGGCCGCCGATGCCGCCTTCTTCGAGATCGGCTTGCGGACTCTTGTACACGTTGACCTTGCCGATGAGGTCCGACGGCAGCATCAGGAAGTTGAAGCTGCGCGTGGCAGAGAGCTGGTCGAGAATGAACCAGTCCGCCGTGGCCAGCGCGTGACCGTTGAACAGGGTGCGCGTCAGGTTCGAAGCCGTGCCGCGCAGGTTGACGCGCTCGCCTTCACCGAACTCGCGGTTGATCACGATGCCGGGAATGCGCTGGAGCGATTCGGCCACATTCTTGTCGGGAAACTTGCCGACGTCTTCGGCAGTGATCGCATCGACGAATGCGGTGGAGTTGCGCTTGGTCTCGAGCGATTCGCGCAAGCTGGCGCGAATGCCGGTGACGACCACTTCTTCGAGCGCGCTGCCGTCACTGGCTGTGCCGGACGTCGGCTGCTGTTGTGCCTGGGCCCCGCCGTTGCGCCCGAAGAGGGCCATGGCGACGGCCGTACCAATCAACGTCGACCTTCTGATGCTCATAACAAACCCCTGACTTCACGTTTCTTCGGTACGCCCTGCGGCGCGTGTACGTTTGAGGCTCGACGTGGGCCGCCCTGCCGCCGTAACCACTTAAGGTCCAATATAGTACCAGTGACGTGAAAACGCCAATCCAGTTGCTTACCACTTTTACAACGGCCTTTCGGATGTTGTAGAACAAATAGTTATGCGTGCTGCAACCAAAGGCGCAAGACAAGTGGTACGTGATTGGTTATATTGAACGCTCGTGGATAGGACCGGGCGAGCGACAGGCGAGCCGAGGGGAAACGGGTGACGACACTTTCACAGATACTGCGACCGCTCGACGCCAAGAGCAGCTTGCCGCTGTATCAGCAGCTGCAACGCGCTTTGCGAGACGCGATCGAGCGCCGCATCCTGGGCCCGGACGATGCGTTGCCTGCCGAGCGCGATCTCGCAACGGAACTTGAAGTCTCCCGTATCACGGTGCGCAAGGCCGTCGACGGGCTCGTCGGTGAAGGCTTGCTGGTGCGGCGACAAGGCTCGGGCACGTTCGTGTGCGCGCGAGTCGAGAAGAATTTCTCGAAGCTCACTTCGTTTTCCGAGGATATGCGCGCGCGCGGGCGCACGCCCCGCAGCGTATGGCTGCGACGTTCCGCTGGAACTGTAACGCCCGAAGAATCCCTTACGCTGCGGTCGAGTCCGGGCACGCCTGTGTATCGTTTCCAGCGCATTCGCTTTGCGGATGACGCGCCGATGGCGCTCGAGTACGCCGCGGTGCTCGCCTCGTGCCTGCCGTCTCTCGAAGCGGTGGAATCTTCGTTGTATGAAGCGCTCGAGCAGACCGGCAATCGGCCCGTGCGCGCGCTTCAACGTTTGCGTGCCGTTCTACTCACAGCGGAGCAAGCGGAGCTGCTGGGCGCCAAAGAAAAGGACGCGGGCCTTCTGGTCGAGCGCCTCGGTTTTCACAAAGACGGCCGCGCAGTAGAGTTCTCTCAGTCCTACTACCGCGGCGATATCTACGATTTCGTTGCGGAGCTCAGTGCGTCCACGTGATCACTCCCGACAACACACGCATGTTCAAGGAAGCGGCCGACGCGCCGCGGGTCGTGCGTGAGCAGCTCGCTCGGAATCGTGCGCTGGTTGCACAGGCCGCCGAGACGTTGCGAACCCTTGCACCTCGCGCCGTGGTCACATGCGCTCGCGGCAGCTCAGATCATGCGGCCACCTTTGCGAAGTATTTGATAGAGACGCGCGCTGGAGTGCTCACGTCATCGGCTGCGCCGTCCGTAAGCTCAGTGTACGCGGTGGCGGCGGATCTCGACGGAGTGGTGTTTCTGGCCATCTCTCAGTCCGGCGAAAGCCCGGACCTGCTTGCCACGGCTGAAGCGGCGAAGGCTGCCGGCGCGCATGTGCTGGCTCTGGTGAATTCCGAATCCTCCCCGCTTGCGAAGATCGCGCATCTGACTATTCCGCTCAGCGCCGGGACCGAGACGAGCGTTGCCGCGACCAAGTCATACATCGCCTCGCTCGCTGCCATCGTCCACCTGGTCGGGCATTGGACAAACGACAGCTTGATGCTCGAGGCACTCGATCTCGCGCCTTCGCAACTCGCGCAGGCCTGGGCACTGGATTGGAGCGCCGCCGCGAAGATGCTGCAGTCCGCTGCACATTTATATGTGGTCGCCCGTGGCCTGGGCCTTGGTGTCGCGCAGGAAGCGGCACTGAAACTCAAGGAAACCTGCGGGCTGCATGCGGAAGCGTTCAGCTCTGCGGAAGTGCGCCACGGACCGATGGCGCTCGTGGGCAAAGGCTTTCCGGTGATGCTGTTCGGGCAGAGTGACGAGACACGCGAGGGCATTGAAACGCTCGCTGCGGAACTGGCACAACGCGGGGCTACAACGATGCTGGCTGTTGGCGGCGGCGGCGGCGGCGGCGACTGGAAGGCGTCAGCCGCCAATGAAGACTCAGTTGCGGGCGTCGTTCGCGCCCCGCATTCGCAACTGCCGACGACGCTGCCCGCGCTCCGCTCGCATCCGGCCGTCGAGCCGATGTTGCTCATCCAGAGCTTCTATCGCATGGCCAACTCACTCTCGATCGCGCGCGGCCACGATCCGGATCGTCCGCCCTATCTGAATAAAATCACCGAGACCGTTTGATGTTCACCGCGCTGATGAATGGCCGTGTAATGCTCGACGCAGGCGTCGTCACCGGCCATGCCGTGCTCCTGCGAGACGACCGCATCGTCGACGTGGTGCGCGACACAGACCCGCGCTGCCGGAAGGCCGAGCGACGTGATCTGCAGGGAAACATGCTGCTTCCCGGCTTTATCGACACGCAGGTGAACGGCGGCGGTGGCGTGCTCTTCAATGACGAGCCCAGCGTCGAGGCCATCCGCGCCATCGGTGCAGCGCATCGCCGCTTCGGCACCACAGGTTTCTTGCCTACGCTGATCAGTGACGACCTGGACGTTGTTGCGCGCGCTATCGCAGCCGTGAAAGCGGCCATCGAAGCAGGCGTTCCGGGCGTGCTCGGCATCCACATCGAAGGGCCGTTCCTCAGTGTCGAGCGCAAAGGCGTGCACGATCCGGCCAAACTTCGCGGGCTGGATCAAAGCGCGGTCGGGCTGCTCACGTCACTCAGGAACGGCAAGACGCTGGTCACCCTTGCGCCGGAAATGACCACGCCCGAAATCATCAGGGCACTAAGCTCGGCAGGCGTCGTGGTCTCCGCGGGGCACACCAACGCAACGTACGACCAGATTGGGCTCGCCCTGCAGAACGGACTGACGGGATTCACGCACCTCTTCAACGCGATGTCGCAGCTCACGGGCCGCGAGCCTGGTGTTGTCGGCGCCGCGCTCGACCATGCCGATAGCTGGTGCGGGTTGATCGTTGATGGGCACCACGTGGCACCCGTGGTCATGCGGCTGGCACTGCGCTGCAAGCGGCGCGACCGGTTCATGATTGTTACGGATGGAATGCCAAGCATTGGCACCAATGACACGTCGTTCGACCTGCAAGGGCGATCGATTTCTGTTGTGGACGGGTTGCTGCTCGATGAGAAGGGCCGCCTTGCCGGGTCTCACACGGATATGGCCCAGGCTGTGCGGAATGCCGTGAGCATGCTGGCTATGAATTTGCCTGAGGCAGTGCAGATGGCTACGCGGAACCCGGCTGCTTTTCTGGGATTCGATAAGGAGTTGGGGCGGATTGCGCCGGGGTATCGGGCGAATCTGGTGCTCGCTAACGACGACGTCGAGGTGCTGGATACCTGGATTGATGGGAAATGTGTTTCTCAGCCGCCCGGCGATTGAGGGCTCTGGGTCTCGGATCTAACAGCACTCAACGGCCGGGCGGCTGGGAGGGGGATCCTTCAGTGCAGCGAGCGCTACGCGCGCCACGGCCCACAATTCAACCTCGGTCACGCCGGCGGCGAGCAACGCCGTCGAGGCAGCCAACGCTGTGCTTCCCGTCGTGAGCACATCATCAACCAGTGCCACCCGCTTCCCCTGTAATCCCCGCGCACCCTCGAAAGCCCCACGCACATTCATCCGGCGCTCCGCGAGGCTCAACCCGCTCTGTTCCTGAGTAGCCACCTTGCGCAAAAGGCTGCGGGTATCGACCGCCACTCCGAGCCTCCGAGCAGCAAACCTCGCAATCTCCTGCGCCTGATTGAACCCCCGCTCCCGATAACGAGCCGAGTGAAGTGGCATCGGCACGATGAGATTTGGCAGTTCTTGCCGCACCGCCTGATGCGCTTGCGCTAGCAACGTTCCCAACACCCGTGCATACACGCGCTCGCCCCGAAACTTAAGCGCACGAATCAGATGGTCCACGGGATAGGCGTATTCGAAAGGTACGAGCACTCGAGCGAAAGCCGGCCAGTTCGCAGCGACGTCGACAGGAGCATCGCGGTTCACCGGTAGGAGCATGGAGCACACCTCGCACAAATCCAGGTCCGGCATCTGGCCAGCCGCCGCGCAAAGGCAGCACGTGGGCGGCATCAACACGCTGCCCACCAGCGCCTTGGCCGACAGCAAGCCGCCTATCGCGCCGGCCAGCGTCTTCGCCGACCACAAGCTCCCCATCGCACCGGCCAGTGCCATAACCCCGTCCCGCCCCCTCACCCGGCCAATTGTCGACACGAATCGTCCTTTCGAGTTGACAGCCACTCGCGCCCCCCGGAACATCCCCGCGCCGACCAGCATCTCCCGGGTCATCCCGCGAGCGGTCGAGCATTTCCGCGGCAAACGTCGAGATATGCACATGGACCAGACCCTGCTGGGCGCCATCCGTCACAACTGGACGGTCTGCGAAGTCGAATCGCTGTTCGCGATGCCCTTCGTCGACTTGTTGTTTCAGGCGCAGCGCGTACATCGCGCGCATCACGAACCGAGCACCGTGCAGATGAGCACGCTGCTTTCCATCAAGACCGGCGCCTGCCCTGAGGACTGCGCGTACTGCCCGCAAAGCGTCCGCTACGACACCGGCCTCGAGCGCGAAGTGCTGCTCGATGTCACCGAAGTGGTGGAGTCCGCTAAACGCGCGAAGGAAGCCGGTGCCACGCGCTTCTGCATGGGTGCCGCCTACCGCTCGCCAAAGCCGAAGCAGCTGCTCGCCATCGCCGAGATGATTCGCGAAGTGCGCGCGCTCGGAATGGAAACCTGCGCCACGCTCGGCATGCTCACGCCTGCCCAGGCTGGCGAGCTGCGTGATGCCGGGCTCGACTACTACAACCACAATCTCGATACGTCGCCGGAGTTCTACGGCGAGATCATCACCACGCGCACCTACCAAGACCGTCTCGACACGCTCGAAGCCGTGCGAGACGCCGGCATGAAGGTGTGCTGCGGTGGCATCGTCGGCATGGGCGAAACGGTCACGGACCGCGCGAAGTTGCTGCTCACCCTCGCGAACCTGCCAACGCATCCTGAAAGCGTGCCGATCAATCAACTCGTGCAGGTGCCCGGCACTCCCCTGCACGGTACCGCAAGCGTCGACCCATTCGATTTCGTGCGCACCATCGCGGTGGCGCGGCTGCTGATGCCCGCCGCACACGTGCGGCTCTCTGCGGGTCGCGAAGGCATGAGCGATGAGTTGCAGGCGCTCTGCTTCGTCGCCGGCGCGAACTCCATGTTCTACGGCGAGAAGCTCCTGACGACCGGCAACCCGGATGTGGAGCGTGACCAGCGTCTGTTTGCGCGCCTGGGGCTCAAGGCTGAGGCCAATCATTCCGCAACCCCACACGTGCACGGGCCAACGCACGACGTGGAGCGGCACGACACCGACCGTGAAATTCGACGCGTCAGCGCTTAAATCCGCGCTGGCGGAGATCGATCGCCAGCACCTGCGGCGCACACGCCGTACTGTCGAAGCATTTCCGGTTGAAGGCAGCCGTGCGGAAGTCGTTGTCGACGGCCGCAAGGTTGTCGATTTCTCCAGCAACGACTACCTCGGCCTCGCGCGTCATCCGGAAATCGCCAAAGCGATGAGCGATTGCGCCGCGTCCGACGGCTGCGGCAGCGGCGCCTCGCACCTGGTGACAGGGCACAGCACCCAGCACCAGCGGCTGGAGGAAGAGCTCGCTGAATTCACCGGTCGACAGCGCGCACTGCTCTTCTCTACGGGCTACATGGCAAATCTCGCCGCCTTGTGCACGCTCGCCGAGCGAGGGGAAGTCGTTGCCCTCGACCGCTTGAGTCACGCCTCGCTCATCGACGCCACACTGCTCTCGGGTGCGCGCTTCAGTCGTTTCGCCCACGGTGATCCGGCAGATGCCGAACGAGTGCTGAAAGAACATCCCGGCGCCGCAACCGTGCTCGCAACCGATGGCGTTTTCAGCATGGACGGCGATTTCGCGCGCGTTCCCACTCTCGCGCGCATCGCGCGCGCTTATAAAGCGTGGCTCGTGGTCGATGATGCGCACGGGCTCGGCGTGCTCGGCGCCACCGGTCGCGGTGTGCTCGAGCACTTCGATCTGGGGCCAACCGACGTGCCGGTGCTCGTCGGCACATTGGGCAAGGCGTTCGGCAGCTTCGGAGCGTTCGTGGCGGGCTCCTCGGATCTCATCGAGCTGCTCACGCAAAAAGCGCGCACATACATCTACACCACGGCACTGCCGCCACCTGTGGCGGCCGCTTCGAGAAAGGCGCTGGAGATTTCTCAGCGCGAACCCTGGCGACGCGAACGCGTGCTCGCACTCGCTGCAAGATTTCGCGCGGCGGCCCGGCAGCTGGATCTACACCTCGCGTCGTCCGATACACCGATTCAGCCGGTTGTTCTCGGCCACGCGGAAGCGGCAGTGCGCGCGCAGAACGAATTGCTGGAGGC
This sequence comes from Gammaproteobacteria bacterium, assembly GCA_040007735.1. Classification (GTDB taxonomy): domain Bacteria; phylum Pseudomonadota; class Gammaproteobacteria; order Steroidobacterales; family Steroidobacteraceae; genus JADGHX01. The sequence continues at coordinate 14,165 of JBDTUL010000037.1, forward strand.
TGGATTTCTCGTCGTGGCGATACGCCCGCCCACCGTGCCCACCGGCACAGCGCGCCTGCGCATCACATTCACCGCGTCTCACACGGAAGATCAGGTCGATGCGCTTGTGGAAGCGCTCGGCCGCTTGCCTCAAACCTCGAAGAGAACGGATGCAAACGGATGAGCGGCTCTCCGGAGAATGACGCCCGCCTGGATGCAGCGGACGTGCGCAGTTCGTTCGATCGCGCGAGCGCAACTTACGAAGCGGCTGCCGTACTTCAGGCGCGCGTCGGTGATGACTTGCTCGAGCGCCTCGAGTTTTTCAAGCTCAACCCTGATGTGGTGTTGGACCTCGGCGCTGGCACAGGCCGTATCACCGGTGAACTGAAGCGCCGTTATCGTCGCTGCACAGTGGTGGCGCTCGACGTCGCACCCGGCATGTTGCGAGAAGCGAAACGTCACTTCGGTTTCTTTCGGCGATTCGAGAGAGTGTGTGGCAACGTTCTGCGCCTGCCGTTTGCGAATGCGAGCGTCGATGTCGCGGTGAGCAGCCTCATGCTCCAGTGGTGCGACGATCTCGACCAGGCGCTCGCGGAAGTTCGCCGAGTGCTGAAGCCGGGCGGACTCTTTTCGTTCACCACACTCGGGCCCGACACACTGAAAGAGCTTCGCGCAGCGTGGACTGCAGCGGACGGACATAGCCACGTAAACATGTTCATCGACATGCATGACATCGGCGATGCGCTGGGCCGCGCCGGGTTGATAGAGCCGGTGCTCGACGTGGAACGCCTCACGCTCACCTATGACGATGTGCGCGGACTGATGCGGGATCTGAAAACCATCGGCGCTCACAACGTAACGGCTGGAAGGCCGCGCGGCCTGACGGGGCGAAGCCGCCTGCAGAGAATGGAAGCCGCGTACGAAGCGGAACGTCGCAACGGTCTGATACCCGCGACCTACGAAGTGATTTATGGCGCGGCCTGGGGCTCGGGAGGCACGCGAGGCGCCTCAATGGTCGACGGCGAAGTGCGAATCTCCCCGAGCGCCATCCGTCACGGCATACGAAAACACGATGATTGATTCATTCTTTTGCTGCGATATGCCCGGGGTTCGCGCTTCGCGAATCTCCGTAAGTCCCGGCCGCAGGCCGTGAGAAGTCTGTTCATAACGGGCACCGACACCGGCGTCGGAAAGACGCATACCGCGTGCGCTCTGGTACGCGCTCTAGCCGCGCAAGGCGTGCAGGTTGCCGTGATGAAACCGGTAGCCGCGGGTGCGGACCTCACCCCAGCGGGCTATCGGAATTCGGATGCGCTCGAGCTCATGGCCGCATCGAACGTCCACGCGCCGTATGAAATGGTGAACCCCTTCTGCGTCCCGCTGCCGGTTTCTCCGCACATCGCAGCCAAAGAAGCTGGCATCGTCATCGATCTGGGCGTGATCAGGCAGCGTTTCTACCAGTTGAAGGCGTTGTCGGACGTGGTGGTGGTCGAGGGGGCGGGCGGCTGGCTCGCTCCGATCAGTGACGACCAGACCATGGCGGACATTGCCAGGGCGCTCTCGCTCCAGGTCATCCTCGTGGTCGGTTTGCGCCTCGGTTGCCTGAATCATGCGTTGTTGTCGCGCCGGGCCATCGAGGCGGATGGATTGAAGCTCGGCGGCTGGATCGCGAACCACGTGCAACCGCACTTCGAACGCGCAGACGAAAACATCGCCACCCTCCAGCATCACTTTGCCGCGCCACCGCTCGCCCTCGTGCCGTTCAACGCCACCGCTTTCGCCACGCCCGAGTCCCACAAAGCCTTGAATGACGCGTTCAGCCTGTGGTGATACACGCTCGCCGTGCGCTACCATCCGGCCACCTCGGTAAATCCCCCTTTTCCTAGCGTGGCCAGCAGCTTGCAGCGTATTGAGATCGCACCGAACTGCTCCCTGAGCACGCGCGGCGCAATCCTTTTCTTTGGCAGCCTGTGCTTCGTGTCGTTTGCCGTTGCCGGGGTGATGACCGCGCGCGGCTTCTGGCCAGTGCTGCCGTTTGCGGGGCTGGAGATGGCGCTGCTCGGCTGGGCGCTGAAAACGAGTCTCCGGCGGCGCCATCACCGCGAGACCATCACCGTTTCCGATGCCGATGTGCGCGTGGAACGGCGCGATCACGCGCATTACGTAGAAGTTGTGTTTCCGCGGCATTGGGCACGCGTTAAACTGCGCCGCCCTCAATCGCCCCTGCATCCGAGCTGCCTGACCATCGAGTCACATGGCCGCCGGTGCGAGGTCGGGAGTTTTCTGACGGAACAAGAGCGGCGCGGGCTCGCGCAGCGGCTGGCACGCCTGATCGGGCGGGTCGACGAGTCGCCTTCGCTCGCCTGAAGGGTCAGGCGGGGGCGCTCGGGACACGACCGTCCAGCTGGACGGTCGGGCTCAGGGACGACCGGGGGTGAAATTTGGGTTTTGAACAGCACAGCGCGTCGTGCATCAGGCGGCGCCCGGCAGGCACAGGAACGATGATCCGAAAAGTAATGGCCTTCATCGCCGCATGCGCGGCGTTCTCCCCTCTGGCATACGCGGAAGCGGCACACCCTTCGGGTTGGGGCCTGCTCAATATGACCCAGGGCGTTACCGCCATCAGCCGGGAGATCTACCGGCTGCACATGCTCATCTTCTGGGTGTGCGTGATCATCGGCGCCGTGGTGTTCGGCGTCATGATCTGGTCCATCGTCAAGTTCCGAAAGTCGCAGGGCGCGATTCCGGATACCAAGATGGTCCACAACACGAAGGTCGAGATCGTGTGGACGGCCATTCCGGTCATCATCCTGATCGCGATGGCGGTGCCTTCCGCGAAAACGCTGATCAAGCTCGAGGACACGCGCAACACCGAGATCACCATCAAGGTGACCGGGTTCCAGTGGGGCTGGCAGTACGACTACCTGGATAAAGGCGTGGTGTTCTTCTCGCGCCTCGATCGCAAGAGCGATGAAGCGCGCCACCTTCTGTCGGGCATCGACGTGAACACCGTCGAACACTATCTGCTGAACGTCGACAATCCGCTCATCGTTCCGGCCGGCACGAAGGTGCGCCTGCTGCTGACGGGTGCGGATGTCATTCACGCCTGGTGGGTGCCCGCCTTCGGCATGAAGAAGGACGCCATCCCGGGTTACGTGAACGAGTTGTGGTTCAACGTGGATGCCGACAAGACCGGCGTCTATCGCGGTCAGTGCGTCGAGCTGTGTGGTCGCGACCATGGGTTCATGCCCATCGTCGTCGACGTGCGCAGCAAGGAAGACTTCGATGCGTGGCTCAAGTCCACCTCCGAAGCGCAGAAGCAGGCCGCAGCCCCGCAACAGCCCGCCGCCACAGCGCCCGCGGCCGGCTGATCCAGAGTTCTCGAGGACATACAGATGGCATACGACTCTCACGCCGGCCACGCCGCGCACGACGATCACGATCACAAACCGCACGGCTGGCGCCGCTGGGTCTTCGCGACGAATCACAAGGACATCGGCACGATGTACCTGATCTTCGCGGGCCTGATGTTCTTCGCCGGCGGCTCGATGGCCATGATCATCCGCCTGGAGCTGTTCAAGCCGGGCCTGCAGTTCGTCGACCCGATGTTCTTCAATTCGATGACCACGATGCACGCGCTGATCATGATCTTCGGCGCGGTCATGCCGGCGTGGACAGGCCTCGCCAACTGGCAGATTCCGCTGCAGGTGGGCGCGCCCGACATGGCGCTGCCGCGCCTGAACAATTTCAGTTTCTGGATCCTGCCGTTCGCCTTCACGCTGCTGATCTCCACCCTGTTCGTGCCGGGCGGCGGTCCCGCGGGCGGCTGGACGCTGTACCCGCCGCTCTCGCTGCAGGCCAGCGAGTCGTTCCCGATGACCATCTTCGCCATCCACATGATGGGTGCGTCATCGATCCTCGGCGCCATCAACGTCATCGTCACCATCATGAACATGCGAGCGCCGGGCATGACCCTGCTGCGCATGCCGTTGTTCGTGTGGAGCTGGCTCATCACCGCGTACCTGCTCATCGCCGTGATGCCGGTGCTCGCGGGCGCGGTCACAATGCTGCTGACGGACCACTTCTTCGGCACCACGTTCTTCACCGCCGCGGGCGGTGGCGACCCGGTGATGTTCCAGCACATCTTCTGGTTCTTCGGGCACCCTGAGGTGTACATCCTCATCCTGCCGGCGTTCGGCATCGTCTCGGAGATCATCCCCACGTTCTCGCGCAAGCCGATCTTCGGCTACGAGGCCATGGTGTACGCCATCGCCTCGATCGCGTTCCTGTCCTTCATCGTGTGGGCGCACCACATGTTCACGGTGGGCATGCCACTCGCCGGGCAGCTGTTCTTCATGTTGTCGACCATGCTCATCGCCATTCCGACGGGCGTGAAGGTGTTCAACTGGACGGCGACAATGTGGAAAGGCTCGCTGACATTCGAGCCGCCCATGTTGTTCGCGCTCGCGTTCCTGTTCCTGTTCACCATCGGCGGCTTCTCGGGCCTGATGCTCGCGATCGTGCCGGCGGACTACCAGTACCACGACACTTACTTCGTGGTGGCGCACTTCCACTACGTGCTCGTGCCTGGTGCCATCTTCAGCATCATGGCCGGCGTGTACTACTGGCTGCCCAAGTGGACCAGCAAGCAGTACGACATGAAGCTCGCCAACTGGCACTTCTGGCTTTCGGCCGTGTTCGTGAACGTGCTGTTCTTCCCGCAGCACTTCCTGGGTCTCGCCGGCATGCCCCGCCGCATCCCGGACTACGCCGTTCAGTTCACCGACTGGAACATGGTGTCGTCCATCGGTGCGTTTGGCTTCGGTCTGTCGCAGCTGCTGTTCCCATACATCATCTATAAGTGTGTGAAGAGCGGTGCGCCGGCGCCGAGCCGCGCCTGGGAAGGCGCGCATGGCCTGGAGTGGGAACTGCCTTCACCGCTGCCGTACCACACGTGGGAAACCCCGCCGAGCCCCGCCGTCATCGCACGCGGCGCGGCGCATTGAGCGGAGCGCTGACGACTTTGAGCGAATCGCCTCCTGCCACTCCCGTTAACGATGCGGACCGTCGCCGCCGTGTGCGGCGCACGGCCGTGTTGCTGGGCCTGCTGGCGGCCGCGTTCTACTTTGGCTTCATCGCGTTGGCGCTGACACGTGGCGTGCACTGATGCTGCCGGCCCTCAAGCGCGCCAACAATCAGCTTCTGTTGAGGTTGCTGGCGTTTGCGCTGGGGGCGTTCGCGTTCGGCTACGCGCTGGTGCCGCTGTACGACGTGTTGTGCGATGTCACGGGCTTCGGCAACGAACGGCGGCTCGCCCGGCGCTCGGTCATTGCGGTGAAGCCGGATCCGGGGCGCACCATCACTCTGGAATTCCTGGCGCAGCTTCCGGGCGTCGGCAGCTGGGAATTCCGGCCGGTGGTGCCATCCATCAAGATTCATCCGGGCGAGCTCTACACCGCGGACTTCATCGCGAAGAATCTGACGGGCCACGACACCGTGGCTCAGGCCGTCCCGGCGCTCGCGCCGGCCAAAGCGGCACCGTTTTTCCACAAGACCGAATGCTTCTGCTTCACGCCCCAGAAATTCAAGCTGGGCGAGGAGCGGGTGCTTCCCGTGAGATTCGTGGTCGATCCCGCCATTCCGGTGGATATGGATCGCATCACGCTCGCCTACACGTTCTACGACGAAACGACGCGCGTGACCGCGTCACGATGAGGACCTGAGAGCTTCTATGGCACACGCAGCAGCAGCACACCCACCCGCCCACCCCTCGGCCAGCGCGGAAAAGTATTTCATCCCCTCGAGCAGCCACTGGCCGATCGTCGGCTCGTTCGCGCTGTTCACGCTGATGCTGGGCGCGATCTCGTTCCTGAACGACTGGGGCGGCGGCTGGGTCTTCATTCCCGGCGCGGTACTGCTCTTCGTCATGTTCTTCGGCTGGTTCGGCACCGTCATCGGCGAGAACCAGCAGGGCATATACAACCTCGATGTCGACCGTTCATTCCGCATGGGAATGATGTGGTTCATCTTCTCCGAGGTGATGTTCTTCGCCGCCT
>JBDTUL010000038.1:0-19905 GCA_040007735.1 Gammaproteobacteria bacterium
GCGGATCGCGATGGATTCCTCACCCATCTGAACAATGACCCGACCTGGCGCGCGAACACCGTCCACGGTGTGGCGGATGTGTTTCAGCGTTATATCGACCGCCTGAAGCCGCGTTTAAAAGAGTGCTTCTCGATGGCACCGACGGCGACTTATGGAGTCGCGCCATTACCCACGGCGCTTCAGGGTTCCATGACATACGGCTATTACGACCCTCCGCGCGGCGATCGGGCGAGCGGGTTCTATCTGTTCAATGCGTCGAACCTGACGCAACAGCCGCTCTTCCATATCGGCGCCCTCACGTACCACGAACTCATGCCGGGGCATCATCTCCAGTTTGGTATCCAGCAGGAGAGCGGTAGCCTGCACCCTTTTCGCACCTACAGTTTCGTTAACTCCTACATCGAGGGCTGGGCGGAGTACGCCGCTACATTGGCGGGAGAGATGGGTTTGTATGAAGCACCTCAGGAGCGCTACGGGCGCCTGGTCATGGACGCGTTTCTCACCAGCCGGCTCGTCGTGGACACCGGAATGAATGCGCTGGGGTGGTCGCTCGAACGTGGGCGAGAGTATATGCGCAGGCACAGTCGAGTGACCGAGGCCGAGATTCTCACTGAGTCTGTGCGCTACTCCTGCGACATACCAGCGCAGGCGCTGGCGTATAAGCTCGGCGATACACAGATTCTGTTGATGAGGGAGCAAATGCGAAGTGCGCTGGGCACGCGCTTCGCCTTGCAGGACTTCCATGCGGCCGTTCTCTCACCCGGTGCATTGCCCTTGCCCGATCTCGCATGGCATATCGAACACGAAATCGAAAAGGTCAAGCAGCGAGTTGAGCCATGAAGCCACTGCGCCCTATCGAGTCCATCTCCGCCGACGCAGCGCTGATAGGGAGTCTGCGGCGTGATATCCATGCTCACCCCGAGCTCTGTTTCGAAGAGCAGCGCACCTCGGACTTGATTGCGAACACGCTCGTTGGCTGGGGAATTACCGTGCATCGAGGGCTGGGCAAGACGGGTGTGGTTGGCACCATAAAGTGCGGCGGCAGTGATCGTGCCATTGGGCTGCGGGCGGACATAGATGCTCTGCCGATGACGGAACAGAACACCTTTGCGCATGCGAGTGTGCACCCCGGCAAGATGCACGCCTGTGGTCATGACGGGCACACCGCCATGCTGCTGTCAGCCGCCAGATATCTGTCGGGCCATTCGAGTTTCGATGGCACGGTGCACGTGATTTTCCAGCCGGCTGAGGAAGGGGGTGGCGGAGCACGCGAGATGATCAGGGACGGCTTGTTCGAGCTGTTTCCGATGCAAGCCATTTTTGGCGTCCACAACTGGCCAGGCATGGCGGTCGGACAGTTTGCAACGAAGGCCGGGCCGGTGTTCGCTTCCAGCAATGAATTCAAAGTAGTCATCCGCGGCAAAGGCGCGCATGCGGCCATGCCTCACAACGGAGTCGATCCGGTGCCCGTCGCCTGCCAGATGGTGCAGTCTTTCCAGACCATCCTCACCCGTAACAAACGGCCGATCGATGCGGGTGTGATCTCCGTGACCATGATTCACGCCGGCGAGGCCACCAACGTCATACCGGACCGCTGTGAGATTCGCGGCACCGTCAGGACGTTCACGACGCAAGTGCTGGATTTGATCGAGCGCCGCATGCGGGAGATTGCCGCAGCGACCTGCCTTGCCTTCGAAGCCCAGTGCGGATTCGAGTTCCACCGCGGATACCCGCCGACGATCAACCATGTCCGGGAGACCGAGTTCGTGCGGGGTGTGCTGACCACACTGGCCGGCGCTGAGAATCTGCTCGAGTTCGAGCCGACCATGGGCGCCGAGGACTTCAGCTTCTACCTGCTCGAAAAGCCGGGCTGCTACTTCCTCATTGGCAACGGCGATGGCGAACATCGCGCGGGCGGCCATGGATCGGGGCCCTGCATGTTGCACAACCCGAGTTACGACTTCAACGATGAGCTGATCCCGATCGGCGGATCAATGTGGGCGCGGCTGGTCGAAAGCTGGCTCTGCGTTCAGTGAAACGCACATGGCACGTGTTCTCAGGAAAGTTGCCGCAAGCATAGCGGCCAGGCCAGCACAAACGGCGCCAAACAGGAATGCGACTTGGTAGCCGCCCGTAAGGGCGCTCAGCGTATTGGCTCCGGAAGCCAGCAGTTCACCGCTGCGCGCGGTAGAAAGGCTGGCTGAAATCGCAAGACTCAGCGCGCCCCCCATCAGGAAGGCAGTGTTGAGAATTCCCGAGGCCACACCAGATTCGCGGGGGTCGACATCCTCCATGCCGGCGAGCGCCAGCGAATTGAACGCCACACCCGCTCCGACCGCCAGCAGAATCATGCTCGGAGCCACGATTGTCATGGCGCTTCCGACGTTCGGCACTTGCGCAAGCAGCGCGAGTCCGAGCGAGCACACCAGCATGCCGATGCTGAGCGGTCGTTTGGTGCCGAAACGCGTAACGAGCCTGGCAGCGAGCCCTAGCGAGAGCGCAGCCAAGATCATATTCGAGGGAAGAAATACCAGGGCGACCCGCATCGGTCCGTACCCAAGCACCTGCTGCATATAGAGCACAGTGACAACAAACCAAACCCATGCCCCTCCCGCCCAAACAACTGACACGATGCTCGAGATAGTTAGACTACGCACTCGAAAGATCCCCAGTGGCACGAGCGGCGTTGAGATGCGAGCCTCGATGATGAGAAATACGGCAAGCAACGCTACCGCGCAGGCCGTCAGACCCAGAGTTTGGACAGACGCCCAACCGGCATCATTGCCTTGCTGAATCACGTAGGTAGCGAGCATCAGTGCCGCCGTCACCGTTACAGCACCCCAGACGTCGAGGCGCTTGCGAGTTGTGCCTGCGTGAGTCTCAGGCACCAGGTTCCGGCAAAGTGCATATACCGCGATGCCGATCGGCAGATTGACCAGGAAGACCCAACGCCAGTTCAACGTGCTGGTGAGCACTCCGCCGAGGAGCAGGCCAAGGCAGCCGCCGCCAGAGCAGGCAAAGTTGTAGGCCCCAAAGGCCTTCGCACGCTCAACGCGACCCGGAAACATCTGCATGATCAAGGAGAGTGCGACTGCCACGACGGCAGCGCCGCCGAGTCCCTGCACGGCCCGCGCGACGGCCAGCATCATTTGCGTTGTGGCAAGGCCGCAGGCAAGTGATGCGATCGCGAACAGCGCAAGGCCAATAAGGAACAGTTTGCGCGCGCCGTAGACGTCGCCCAGCCGTCCTCCCAACAGCAAGAAACCCCCGAATGTGAGCATGTAGGAATTCACTACCCAGACCAGCGATGCATCGCTGAATTTCAGGTCGGCGCCGATTGATGGCAGCGCGACGTTCACGATCGTCAGGTCAAGCGCGATCATGAGCACGCCAAGGCAGATAACGGCAAGCGCGTACCAGCGTCGCCGATCATCAACGGCTATGGGCCGCACAGCATCCTTGCTCAAGCGATACCTCCCGAAGCAAGCCAGCCGGCGGAATCGCCGCAGCGGGCTGCGTTCCTGTTAACGTCGTTGGCTACTGGCCTTCGTAGACGAGCCTCTTCAAGGTGCGAATGAAGTCCTCCCGCCACTTTCGCTGCCAGCCGCCTTCGACGAGTTTTCGCCAGGGAGTCACTGCCTCTTCACCCGTTCCCTCGGCTATCGCCGCGTGCTCCATGAAAGCCGTTACGGTCGTTTTGCCGCCGTGCTCGTTGAGTGTGAACACGTGAAAGCCGGGGCTGACCCCACCTTTGCCCGGAAATCCTGCGCTGCTTGAATCTGCGGGTACCGGCTGATTGATAGCGATCAGATACTCCGGAATGACCTTAAGCACTTCGTAGTAGTGCGGGCCGGCGTCATTGGGCTTGTCACTCAACCGGAATGTTCTGCCTTCCAGATCGCCCAGCACGCCGGAGTAGTAGTGCCGGTGCTCGTTCTGCCAGAGATTGAAGTCTTTGAGGTATGGCCAGACGTCCCTGGCCTGGCGGTCGATCGTGAACATCACGCTGCAATCCACGCCGGCAACCAAACCTTGATCGGTGTGATAGGTGAAGTAGCGCTGGTGCACGCGCTCATCACAATTGATATCCGCAGGGCCTTCATAGTAGGTGCGTGCAGATGCAGATGCCTCGCCTGAAATCGGGGGCGATGGCGCCTTGGAAGCTGCGCCTGGAACTCGAGCTGATGCGTTTTTCATGTGGTAGTCACTCCTTTGATAGTCACTTTCCGGCAGTGCCGACCGCTATCGCGGCTGGACTCGTGAGATCTTCTCAGCCGCCGGCTCGTCCCTGCTGATCCTCAGTTGCCGTAGTTCGGTATCTCTTTCAAACATGCTCTGCAGGCTTCTCCGGAGCAGATCATCGTCCAGAACGGGTGGCGCGATGCCCGCGAGCTCGAGTTCCCGATACGTTCGTACGCAACCGAATCTCACGCTCGCAGCGTGCGCTGCGCGCTGTTGCTCGTGGAAAGACGCCTCGTCAAGCGAGAACACATGCTCTATGAGGGGCACGATGGGCAGGACCTGTCCGCGGCGATGGAGCCGCTTGATCTCGCAAATCCAGTCATAGAACGACATGAGCTCGAGTGATGTGCCCGCAATCGCGTTGCATCGCTCGAATACGCCTTCCGCGTTTTGAGCCGGGGAGGAAACATGGAACAGGCCCCGCCCATCGCGGTGCCGATTTGCGAGAGAGACCACGGCGCGTGCAACGAAATCCACCGGCGTCGGAGCCATGCCGAACTGGTAGTTGCGGATGCCGCAGCCCGAGATCAGGCTGCTTTTGAGGATTCGGTAGGCGTGTTGCAGCTCATCGTATCGCCCCTGCTGCGTGTCGGCCCACACGAGCCCGAGGCGGAAGATGTTGCACGGGATGCCTCGCTCGCCGGCGAGCATGACGAGCTTCTCCCCCACCCATTTGCTTGCGACATACCCGAGCGAGTTACGATGCTTTTCGTTATCGATCGGACTCGCTTCGTCCACGATGCGGGGGGTCTCGGCACCTGATGAGCCGAACACCCCGAGTGTCGAGATGTAGTTGAGCACCTTTGGCCGGTTAGTTGTGGCCAGCTTCAGCAGTTCACTCGCGGACTCGACGTTTGCCGGCTTGGCCATCGCATAGGTTTCGAGATGGTTCATGCTGGTGGCGCAGTGATAGATGCTGTCGATGCTCAGTGACAGCATCTGATACGCGGCGTCGTCGATGCCGAGGCGGGGCAGGCGCAAGTCGCCCCGAATCGGCACGATTCGGCTTTCGAATTCATCGCGCCACAAATCCCATTTCGCGAGCGTCTGCGCGATCCGGGACACGGCCTGGTGCTGCGACGTCGCACGTATCAGGCAGAAGACGGCTCCGTCGGTGTCTTCCAGTAGTTGCTTCAAGAGGAATCTTCCAACGAAACCCGTGGCACCCGTCAAAAGCACCGACCCTGTGGGATTGCGGGCTGGCACGGAGCAGGCGACGATTTCGCTCTCCAGTACCGCCTCTCGCGACAGGTCGATGAGACTGTCGTCGTCCGCGGCCCCGGCGATGCGGGCGGCCAGGTCGCTGACTCGGGGGCTCTGGTACAGATCCGTGACCTTCAGCGATGCACCGAGGGACTCATTGATCTTGAAGATCACTCTGACGGCCAGCAGGGAATGCCCGCCGAGCTCGAAGAAGTTGTCCCGCCCGCCAACCTGGTCGACGCGAAGCACCTGTGCCCAGATGTCGGCCAGGGTCCGCTCGATGCCGGTCGCCGGCGCGATGTATTCGCCCAGTTCGTCGGGCCTGCTTTGCGGCGCTGGCAGAGCGTTTCGGTCCAATTTGCCGTTGGAAGTCAGCGGTAGCCGTTTGAGCATCACCCAGGCTGAGGGAACCATGAACTCCGGGAGCCGCGCCTTCAGGTATTCGCGCAGGTGGGGAATGAGTTGCTGCCTCAATCCGTGCTCTTGCGGGTCATTGGCATAGGCCGCCCAGGGTTCCGCAGCGGTCGGAGCCGGAATCGTTCGCGGCACCTTGTCTGCGTGAACTTGCAGCAATAGCTGCGCGTCGAAATACCCCGCTTCTCCTGGAATCACCGCGACGTCGTAGTTGTTGGCTTCGCTCAATTTCCAGAGCCCCTCTGGATCGATCGCGTCCAACTTCATCTCGCTCAACCTATAGCGCAGCTCGCTTACCTGAAGCTGCTCATCGGATGTCTCGATCAGCCTCTGCGCGGCGAGTTCTCTGGCCAGGCGAGCGTCCGGTATAGACATCAGGTGTACCCACTGCCATTGCTGCCGGCTCAATGCTTCTTCGAGCTCTGGCGTGTGGCCCCAGGCTTTCTGCCATTGAAGCGCTTCGTACTCCGGCTGGGCCTCGACCTGCTCACCTGTACGTAACACCACATCGTAGCGGTGGCGTGTCAGCTCGTTTGCCGCAAGCCCTCGCTTGAACTGCACTGTCGCCGCGCTGATGCCGGGCAGGCGCCCGGGCAGCGTTTGAAAGAACCGAGGATCGATGACCAGCTCTTTGTCCTGTGCAACCGCGCGACCGATGCGCTTCCTGAGCCGCCCGACACTGACGGAGGCGGCGGCCCTGTTCAACTGCACCGCGCTGTGGAACATTGTCAGTGAGCCGAGATGCCGGATATCGCCGAGGAAGATATTTCCACCCGGGCCGAGCAGTCGGGTGGCTTCTCGCAGAACCGAAGCGAGATACTCGATGTCGGGGAAGTACTGCACTACTGAGTTCATCACCACCATGTCGAAGGAGCCCGCCGGCAGGTCCTGCAGCTCCGTTGCCGAACGCTGCAGCAGCTCAACGTGTTTCAGGCCGTGCTGTGTCGCCGTCCATTGCTGTAGCTGCTCGATCGCGGAGGCGGAAATATCCGTCCCGACGTATGCCGCGCAGTGGGGCGCCACGTGCTGGAGCACCAGTCCTACGCCGCACCCTATCTCGAGAACTCTCCTGGGCTTCAGGGCCAGGATGCGTTGTACCGCGCAGTGGAGCCATTCCTGCATCTCAGGCTCAGGAATGGGTTCACCGGTATAACTGCTGTTCCAGCCGATGAAACTTGGCCCGGCCGCATTGGCCGAATAGGTCTCTTCGTACAGTGTTTTCCACTGAGCAACGATCTCGGTACCGACCGGATCTTCACCCGCCTCCAGATTCAGAACCTTGAGTTGCTGCGGGTCCGCGACGACATAGGCGACCAGTCGCCTCTCTCCAACCACATCTTCGCGTGCCAACACCGCCGCCGATTTCACATGCGGGCTCTGTAGCAGATGCGCCTCGATTTCTCCAAGCTCGATTCGATAGCCCCGTACCTTGACCTGGTGATCATTGCGTCCCAGATACTCTATGGTTCCATCCGGCCGCCACCGGCCCAGATCGCCGCTCCTGTACAGGCGAGCAGTCGGTTCTCCGCTGAACGGGTTGGTCATGAAGCGCTCCGCCGTCAGGTCCGGGCGGTTCAGGTATCCACGCGCAACGCTTGAACCGCCGATATGGATCTCGCCCGCGACGCCGATCGGCGCCGGTTGCAGGCTGGCGTCGAGAACGTAGATCTGTGTATCGGAGATGGGCCGCCCGATGTGCAGGACGGCGTCCGTGCCGCCGATGGGGCCCGATGTGGCAACCACCGTCGATTCGGTCGGGCCGTAGTTGTTGACCAGCGCGAACGATTGCGGTCCAGGGTGATAGCGCAGCCGGTCGCCGCCCACCAGTAACGTGCGCAACCCGGCGTTCCGAATGCCGCGGCTGAACGAAAACTCTGCCATCGGTGTTGGCAGGAAGCTAACGTCCAGTGCCTGGCGCTCCCACCATGCGAGCAATGCTTCCGCATCACCTGACGTCTCGGATGGAGCCAGGACCAGGGTGGCTCCCGCGCTGAGCGTCGGCCAGATCTCCCAGGTGGCGGCGTCGAATCCGAACGCGGCCACGCAGGAACAGCGACTGCCTTCGCGCACGTCGAATGCGGCGCAGTGCCAGCGGATCAGATTTTCCAGGTTGCGGTGCTCGACCATGACGCCTTTGGGAGTACCGGTCGACCCCGACGTGTAGATGACGTAGGCCACGTGTTGAGGTGTGAGTCCGAGCCCCGCGGCTTCGAGGTTGCATTCAGGCTGGCGGCTGACACCGTCCTCTTCCGCATCGATCGCAACCACGCGGGCCCGGCCCACAGGTAACGTGTCTTTCAGCCGCTCCTGCGTAAGCAGAACGACCGGCGCGCTGTCTCGTAGCATGTAGGTCAGGCGCTCTGTCGGGTAGGTTGTATCGAGAGGGACATAGGCCGCTCCCGCTTTCAGGATTCCCAGTAGCCCGACGATCGCATCTACACTTCGGTCCATGTACAGGGCGACCCGCTCGTCTGGCCGCAAGCCGTACTCCAGCAAGGCATGCGCGACCTGGTTGGCTTTACGATTCAGCTCGGCATACGTCAGCTGCTGATCTGCGCAGATCAGGGCCACGGCTCGGGGCGTTCGCGTCGCCTGTGCTTCGAAAAGCTCGTGAACCAGATGATTTGGCTGAGGCGACGTCGCCGTATTATTAAACCCGAGCAGCACCTGCATGCGCTCTGCCTCGGCGAGAAGGGGTAACTGTTGAACCGGGCAGTCGGGGTTCGCGGCGATCGCCTCCAGCAGTGTTTGAAAGTGCCCTGCGATCCGGCCGATCGTCTCGGGATCAAACAGGTCGGTTGCGTACTCGAATACGCCGGAAAGCCCGTTGGGGTGCTCGTACAGATACAGTGTCAGATCGAAGTGCGTGTTTCCGGATTTGGCAGTGGTCCAGGTCCAGTTGAGGCCGGGTAGCTCCAGGGGCTCCTGGGGATAGTTCTGCAGGGCCAGCACCACCTGAAAAACAGGTTGCCGCGTGAGATTCCGCTCCGGACTCAGCTCCGTCACCAGCTTTTCAAACGGCAGCTCCTGGTGCGCATACGCCCCCAGAGTGACCCTGTTCACCTGCTCCAGCAGCTGCCGGAACGTGGGATCGCCAGCGAGGTCGGTACGCAGCACCAGCATGTTGATGAAGAAGCCAATGACTTCGTCGAGTTCGTGATTTGCCCGTCCGGCAATGGGGGATCCGACCACGATGTCCCGCTGGCCGCTCCAGCGCGATAACAGCAGCTGGTACGCGGCCAAGAGGACCATGAACAGTGTACTTCCCTCGCGCCGCCCCAGGTTCTTCAGCGCTTCAACCAGAGTTGCAGGCAATTCGAACTTCAACTCCGCTCCCTTGAAGCTCTCTACCGCAGGTCGCGGCCGATCTGTCGGGAGTTGCAGCTGCGGTGGGGCGCCGTGGAGGCGCTCACTCCAGTACTGCATCTGTTCCCGAAGTGGCTCACCCTGCAACGATTGTCGTTGCCAGATCGCGTAGTCGGCGTACTGCAGCGCCGGCTCCGGCAGCGGGGAGGCTCTCCCTTGCGAAAACGCGTCGTACAGTGCGCCGAGCTCCGCGTGCAGGACTCCCCAGGACCAGCCGTCGAATACGATGTGATGTATCGTCAGCAGGAGAACGTGTTCCCTCGCGGACAGCTTCAGCAGCGACGCGCGCAGGAGGGGCCCTTCGGATAGATCAAAGGGGCGCTGTATTTCCTCCTCGCTGAGTTGCCCTATTTGAAATGTCTGCTCTTGTCTGTGAACCTGCGACAGGTCTCGCACAATGAGTGGAAACGGCCTGGGCGGATCGATTGTTTGAATCGGGCTGCCGGAGACCGATTCGAAGCGAGTGCGTAGACTTTCGTGGCGGCGGATCAGCTCGGTGAGGCTCCTTTCGAGCGCAGCGACGTTCAACTCACCTTCCAGCCTCAGTGTCATCGGCATGTTGTAGGTCGCGCCGACCAGCCCGAGCTGTTCCAGGAACCACAGGCGTTCCTGCGCGTAGGAGACGGGCGCAGGGGCGTCCAGTTTTCCTCTGGCCCTGATCGTGTGAGTCGCTGGCCCTTCTTCGCGCGCGGCCTGCAGTCGAAGTATCAGCAGTTGCTCTCGGGGAGAAAGGGTCTCATCGCGGCTATCAGCCGATCCAGAATCGATCGAGTTTCGCATTTCGGTCTTCCATGACACGGGTAAGTCCAACTGGCCGGCATGCGCCAGCCCCATCAATTGCTGTCCGCAGCCTGATTCAACTGACGCTTGAGCGCTGCGAGTTGCATCAGTACATCGTCATCGTGCATTCCATCGATCTCCTGGCGGATATCCACAGCGAGATTGGTTGCCACGCAGGCTTTGCGCGCCGCCCTGGCGCGTCGTTGGCCTTCAATGAAGGCGGACAGCTTCTTCAGCGTTGGCGCGTCGAAAACGGCCTTGACGGGCACGTCTGTCCGCAGCAGTTCGCGCACACGCGACGCTACCCGCGTCGCCAGTAACGAGTGTCCGCCGAGCTCGAAGAAGTTGTCGTTCCGCCCTACACGTTCCACATGCAGCAATCGCTGCCAGACGCCGGCCAGCACAGCTTCTATTTCCCCTTGGGGCGCTTCATATTGCTGGCTGGCATAGTCCCGATGCTCCGGCGCGGGCAACGCCCGGCGGTCGAGCTTCCCGCTCGGTGTCAGCGGCAGTCGCTCGAGGATCACAAACGCGCTCGGCACCATGTGCTCCGGTAGCGCCTCCTTCAGATACTCTCGAAGCGTGTCTGCCGTCGGCTTGGCCGCACCGGCCTCTGGCGCGACAACGGCGTATGCGACCAAGCGCTTCTCTCCGGCCGCATCGTCACGCGCGTTCACAACTACTTCCCGGACCTGCGGATGGCGACTGAGCTGCGTTTCGATCTCTCCGAGCTCGATCCGGAATCCGCGGATCTTTACCTGATCGTCGTTGCGGCCCAGGTAGTCGATCATTCCATCGGCCCGCCATCGGCCGAGATCTCCTGTCTTGTACAGGCGCGCTTGCGCATCGGCGCTGAACGGATCGGAGACAAATCGCTGCGTGCTGAGTTCCGGCCGGTTCAGGTAACCGTGCCCGACACCGGCTCCGCCGATGTAGATCTCGCCCGCCACGGCGATCGGTGTGGGCCGGCCCCGCTGATCCAGTATATGAATCCGCCTGTTTGCCATGGGCCGGCCAATGTGAGGCGCCGTGGCGTCGCCGTTCAGGCGGGCGACCGTGGCGTCGACGGTGCACTCGGTGGGGCCGTAGACGTTGTAGAAGTCGATTGAACGGCACTGTGCTAACTGGCTCCACAGATCGGCTTCAATGGGTTCGCCTCCTACCAGTGCCATACACATCGAGTGGTGCTCGCTTTCGAGCAGGCCTGCGGAGATCCAGGATTTCAGTTGCGACGGCGTGCAGTCGATCGCCTCGATGCAGTTCTCAGTCAGGAACCGCAACAGCAGCGAAGCATCGCGGCGCAGCTCTTGCAGAAGTACGAACAGGGTGCGTCCTGATAGCAGGCTCACGATCTGCTGGACCGATGCGTCGAAGTTCAGGGACGCGTTCAGGGCAACGCGTCGCGGGGAAGCGCGGTGGCGATACAGTTCTTCGAGCCCTTGCCAAAGATTCACGACACTCTCGTGGCCGATCATCACGCCCTTGGGATGTCCGGTGGACCCCGACGTGTAGATTACGTACGCGCAACGCCGAGTCGGTAGCAAACACTCGTCCGTTTCGATGTTGTCTACGGAGTGCCTGGCGATCTCGTCCCAGTCGCGATCCAGCGCGACGATCGAGCGTCCGGCATCGGGTAGCCGGCCTTGCCACTGCTCATGTGTCAGCACTACGTGGGGTGACGCATCCTCGAGCAAGTACGCGAGCCGCTCGCGCGGATACTCGGGATCCAGAGGGACATACGCCGCGCCAGCTTTGAGAATGCCCAGCAAGCCGACGAGCATGTCCAGGCCTCTGCCGATACAGAGTCCGACCAATTGACCGGGCCCCACGCCCTTTATCTGCAGATACCGTGCCAACTGATTGGCTCTTTGGTTGAGTCCGGCGTACGTCAGCGACTGTGCGTCATGAACGGCGGCGAGCGTATACGGCGTGCGTGCCACCTGCTCTGCAAACAACTGGTGTATCAGCTTCTTGTGCGGGTAGTCGGCGTACAGTCCGCAGGACAGCGCGTCGATCTGCCGCAGCTCGCTCTGCGGCAGAACCGCCAACGCCAATGCCGGAGTGTGTGGCGCCGAATCCAGCGCGTCGCTCAACGAGTGCACTGCCGTCTGCATGTAGCTGAGGACGCGGCCGGGGCCAATCCGCTGGTCGACTTGCGCGGTGAGCAGGAATCCAGCCCCCTTGTCGTCCACGGTGAGCGAGACCGGATAGTTCGACCAGGCCTCGCCGCGGGCCAACACTTGAATCCCACCGGAATGAGTCTCTTCGGTGTCACCGGTGGGGGCGCTGTGTCGATAGTTAAGGATGGACGTGAACAGTGGTTCGTGGGCTGCGAGGCCGCTGCAGCGCTGAGCCAATGTCAACGGGGCGTGCACGTGGTCCAGCAACTGCGTTATCTGGTCGTGCGTCTGCGTGACCAATTCTGTAGCCGTGGCGGCATGCAGCTGCAGCCGCAGAGGCAGTGTGTTGACCGCCATCCCGAGCATGCGCTCGATTTTCACGCGTTGCTGTCGCGGCGGCGACAGGACGGTGCCATAGACCACATCATTGCGACCACTGGCGCAGGCCACGACCAGTGCCCACGCCGCATGGAACACCCTGGCGGGGCTCACTCCCAGGTGACGTGCCTGCGTGCGGACGTGTGCCGCCAATTGCGGGTCGAGCATCTCGCCGTATTCTTCAATTCGGCTGCCGTCGCCGTGAACGTTGAGCAGCCCAAACGGGGCTGTCGGCTCGGTCACGTCTGCGAGCTTGGCGCGGAAGAATGGGGCAGCATCGCTCGTCGCACCGTGCGCCAGCGCATGGGCTACATAATTTCGATAGGGCGCCGATGCGGACGGCGGGCTTTCGCGTCCGTCTACGCAGGCCATGGTTTCGTCTACGATCTGCCTCAGCGACTGGTGGTCACACACGAGATGGTGGACCTGAACGAGCGCGTAACACGGTTTGTTGTGGAGATCGGGCGCTATCAACAATCGCACGAGAGGCGCCTTCCGCAGGTGAATCTGCTGACCCTGCGGTCTCATCCATTCCTTGACCTGCTCGATAGCGCTTCGTGCAGGGTCCAGCGAGCGTTCCGCGACCTGTAGCGTCGCTCGACGATAGACCACCTGAACAGGACCCGGAAGATCGTCCCACAACACGGCGGTTCGAAGTATGGGGTGCCGGTCGATCACCGACTGGAGCGCACGGGTCAGCGCGACAATCCGCGCGTTCGAATCCAGCTCGAACAAAGTCGACAGCACGTAGGTGTCGTTGGCGGAATTGAGAAGGTGATGGAAATGCATTCCCTCCTGTAGCGGCGAAAGAGGATAAATGTCCTGCACGTTGGCCGCGCCGCCGGGAACGGTCTGCACAATGTTGTCGATCTGCCGTTGATCGAGCTCGACCAGCGGCAATAGCGCCGGAGTGATCCGCTCGCAATCTGCGGTGATGAGATTCGGCGGCGGGACAGGTAAGTGCGCTGTCCCGGCAGACGTGTCTCGCGCTTCACTGCTCATTCCAATGCACCTCCGCAATATATAAAGGAGTGATCCGCACGCAGTAGCGAACGGATACTCGGCGTGGACCATTGAGGTTCGTTAGCCGGATGGCCTGATTCGGGGCTACGAGATCATGTTGGTAATGATCGTACGGAGAACGAGCGAGCGGGCTCAAGCACGGAGATTATTATTGAGTGGTGTCTGCACGCTGCCGATATCTGAAAGGGTTCGACAGGCGCCACTCCGAGCGGCGATCCCTGCTGACAAGCGATGCTGCGGAGCCATTTTTAAAGGCATTTTTGCGCGTGCGGGCAGCGGGTCATACGAATGTCTGCCAAGGGCTTTATGCGCGTCGTTTCGTTATATATAACGGCCACGCTCGAACGTGTCGGCATTGGATTGTTGGTCAGAGTAAATGATAAGGGTCGTTTTGAGAGGGGGCTCTTTCTCTGCCCGGGTTTGTGACGGCGCGGTTTCGCTTACAACAATCACCTCGATAGCGCGGCCACGCGCCTGCCTGGCGCGCCAACACAGCAAGAAACGGAATTCGCTCGCCGCACCCGCCGTTCAGACTCCGCCGCATCGGCTCGCGGTATGGCAGGTTTCGCCAACCCGCAGTCGTCATGCCAATCAATAAGGAGAGTCGTCATGTCGAAAGAACAGCGTAACAAGGAAATCGTGGGCCGGTGGTTCTCGGGGTTCTGGGGCAATCCGTGGAGCCCTTCGATCATTGAGGAGCTGGCCGCTCCGAACATGCTGCTGCAGTACTCGCTGCATGCACCTCGTCGCGGGCGCGAGGACGTGCGGGCGTTCATGCTCGGGTTCCGCGAGGCCTTTCCGGATCTCGATTTCGCGGGTGCCGCGGAGCTCATCGCCGAGGGAGACTACGTTGTGGGCCGCTGGGAAGGCGGTGGCACGCACACGGGGCCGGCGTTCGGCGATTTTCTCGCCGGCTCGCTTGCCGCCGCCACGGGCCGCAAGATGCGCTTCACCGGCACGACGGTGCTGCGTGTCGAAAACGGCCTGATCGCCGAGGAAATCGGGCTCGACGATGGCGTCACCGCACTTCAGCAGCTGGGCCTCATTCGTTCGGTCAAGCTAAGTCTCGCGGCCTGAACATGCACTGCTGTTCTTGTAGATGAGAGTTGAGTGAACGGACCGGAGTGCGTACTCCGGTCCGTTCACCAGTGGGTATGCGAGAGCCGATCACTCACTGAGCGGCACATCCATCCTCGCGCAGCAAGTTGTCTCGAAGCAGCGCCGCTTTCCGTTGATGTACCGCCAGGCGAAACAGCCTCGATCAAATGCTGGACGACGCGTCACCCAAGTTGTATCTATGACGTGCGCAGGCGAACGATCGCCGACGCCGTAAGAAGAGGCCTGGGCCCGCACGGCGTGTTGTTGGTGAGGCAGCATCAGGAAAGGGGGGAGTCGTGAGAATGGAATTCCGGCGAGCTCTGGCGTCATTCGTGCTTGCGGTGCTTGCGGGTGCGGCAACGCCTGTAACCGCACAGACTCAACCCTCAGCGAAATCCGACTCGTCGCTGAGCGAAGTGGTAGTTACGGCCAGCCGCCAGGGCGAAACGGCCATCAGCCGCGTGCCGATGAGCATCGTCGCTCAGACGCAGAAGTCGCTGGACGAGCTCGGCATCAAGAACAGTCAGGATCTGCAGCGTCTCGTGCCCTCGTTGCGCATTGGCTTCAATGGCGGCAGTGGACCGTCGATCTCGATTCGCGGCATCCAGGGAAACAACGCTGCTACGACCGGCATCTACCTGGACGAGTCTCCACTGCAGGCACGCACACTCGGCGGGCTCGTCACGGGCGGCGGCACATTCCTGCCGCTGCTCTTCGATCTCGAGCGCATCGAAGTCTTGAAAGGCCCCCAGGGCACGCTCTACGGCTCGTCCTCAGAAGGCGGCACCATTCGCTACCTCACGCCCGAACCGAGCGTGACCGGGTATTCGACGTATGCACGCGCCGAGTTCAACGGCATTGCTCACGGTGACGCGGGCGGTGAGCTGGGCGCCGGTATCGGCGGCCCCATCGTGCAGGACAAGCTCGGCTTTCGCGCGAGCGCGTGGGGCCGTCGCATCGGCGGCTGGGTGGACCATGTGGACTGGCGAGATGGCTCGACGGTTGCCCGGGACACCAATTCTCAGGAACAGAAAGCCTTCAAAGTGGCGTTCGCCTGGCAGCCCACCGAGAATCTCAGGGCAATGCCGTCGTTCTACTACGCGCGGGACCAGAAGAACGACCTGGATACGGTCTATCGAGATGTACCGCAGTACACCGCTCCGGCGATTGGCACGCTGCTCTCGAACAACCAACCCATCTCCCCGACCGGCACGCTCGTGGGCTTGCCGATCACGCAGCGGGGACTGCTGCCGCCGGGGTATGTGCCGGGCAATGCCGGTGCGTGCCCTGTCACCGGCAAGCTCCAGTGCTACAAGGACGTGCCGGGCTACGCCGGGCAAACCGTTTTCATCCATCCGCAGCACACCTACGGGCCGATCAAACTGGGGCCTTATGATTCCCTGACCAACACCGCTGTGGGCCTTACGTCCACGGGGCAAGTGGATCCGGCGACGGCGCCCCGTACTTCGCGTATCGCGCTCAGCAGCTTCACGCTCGACTACGACGGGGGAGGCGCGAAAGTAATCTCGATCACGTCCTGGATGCGCGACGCCGGGGCGGGCTTCGGTGACCTCACGTTGCAAGAGCCGCAGAACACCACGGTGACGGTGGGCGGTGGCTACAGCCCCTTTGCACAATCACCTTTTATCTTCGATCTGGACACGCCGTACAGCAGCGCCTTTTTGTATTCCGCCTTCCGTCATGCGTTCACCCAGGAAGTGCGTGTGTCGTCCGCACCCAGCGAGCGTCGGTTTAGCTGGATCACTGGCGTCTATTATCAGAACGCCAACACGGCGTCTCACAACGAGGCGACACAGGACCGAACCGCTCTACAGCTCGCCCTGCTGGGGCACAAGCAACTGGGCATCTCGCCGTTGCATTCCGCGGCGGAGATCGCCAGCAACCTGCAAACGGCCACCGACCAGAAGGTGCACGAGAGGCGCACCGCTGTGTTCGGCGAAGCGAACTATCTCGTCACCGACAGGGTGAAAGTCACCGCCGGGCTTCGCTGGTCCGAGGAAGAGCTGAGTTTCAATTCCTATGCTTACGGCTTACTGGTGGCGGCTCCCTTCGCTGGCAACCCGGGCGGCGCACCCAACACACCAGGTGTTCCGGTCACAGGGGAGGTGACCGAGCATCCGGTCACACCGAAACTCACGGTCTCCTTCCAGGCCACGGAAGACA
Organism: Gammaproteobacteria bacterium; assembly: GCA_040007735.1. Lineage (GTDB taxonomy): Bacteria > Pseudomonadota > Gammaproteobacteria > Steroidobacterales > Steroidobacteraceae > JADGHX01. The sequence continues at coordinate 16,809 of JBDTUL010000038.1, forward strand.
ATCTGTTCTACGCCACTGCGGCCAGCGGGTTCCGGCCGGGTGGTGTCCAGGCGCAGGCAACCGCTCAATGCGCCACTGATCTCCTTCAGCTCAACATCACCGCCACTCCTCCAAGCTTCGGCTCGGACAAGGTGTTGAGCTATGAAGCGGGCTCGAAGGTGAGGCTGCTGGATCGCCGATTCAGTCTCGCCGGCAGCCTGTACCGCATCGACTGGGACAAGCCGCAGACACCCTATCTGCTGCCCACGTGCGTATTCAGCTACATCCAGAACATCGGCAAAGCGGTCAGCCAGGGGTTCGATCTGCAGAGCGAGCTGCGCGTCACCCCGAGTCTGACTGCCACTGCGTCAGCCGGCTACACCGATGCACACTACACGGAGACGGTCCAGACGGTGCCGAACGCTGCCGGTGTGAAATCGAATCTCGTCCTTGCGGGGCAGGATTTCGTGGGCATTCCCCATTGGCAAGGCACGCTAGGCGTGCGGTACGCCTTCAACGTGATGAGCCATGATGCGTATCTCGTGGGCAACTGGCAGTACACCGGGAAGATTCCGAACTCGACTCCGGCGGGAACCAGTGCGTTTGCGCCTGATGCGTACTTCGTTCCCGCAACGAGTTACGTCACGGCACGCCTCGGCATGATGTTTGGCGATGTGGATGTCTCGTTGTTCGCGGACAATCTGACCAACGAGGACACGTTGACGCCGGCCACGCTCACGGACCGGGCGTCGTGCCGAAACGCCGACTGCTCCGTGTTCGCGTCTTTCTACAGCGTGCATAACGGCGTGACATTTCGCCCTCGCACGATTGGAGTTACGGCGGTGTATCGACGCTAGCTACGCCGAGAGGTCGCCGCCAGCTTCGCTCCTCCCAAATTCCATACGCGAGCATGCCCTTGGTCTGTCCGGGCGGCGCGATCAATTCCCCTCCCCAGGATCGCGCGCGAAGCATGTCGTTGGCCTTCAATTGCGACCACAGCAGCGCCGCATCCGGCACCACCAGCCCGAAGTGACTCGAGCCGGGCTCCCAAGCGGTGTGCTCCGCAAGGTTCCGGCGCTTGATACCTTTCAGCTCACGCAGGTAAACCACGAACCGTTCGCCGGAGGCGTTGCTATTAATGAACATCTTCGCCATGCGCGTCTCGATGTCTTTGACGCCATAGAGATGCTCGACTACCTCGTCTTTGCGCCAGGCCGGGTTGGCGGCCGGGTCCTGCGCGAAGCCGATGGCCTTGTAGAACGCCACGGATCGGTCGAGGTCCGCGACCATGCGGCCGACAAAGGCGATGCCGCCGACTTTGCCCGGTTCGCCGGCCGGCGCCTGGGAAAGTGAAGGCGTTGAGAAAAGCAGCGCCGCTGCCAGTGCCAGCGCGGCAAGCGCGCGGCTCGTGAATCCGCAACAGCCAGTGATCATGCATCCCCCTTTGGAAACGGGCCCTCATCTTGTATTTCGCATTCCCGGTAAGAGCACGCAACGCCTTCCAATGGGCGCGGCCAGTCGTCGGCCGCGTCGAATGACGGTAGTAGACAAGGTACTGCACACTCAGTGTCAACCTAACCTGCGTTGGCGCTTTCCTGCCTAACCGCCTGATTCAATTTGAATGCGCAGCGGAGTGCTGCGCGCTGCTGCGGCACACCGCGCTGTTCTTTCTTCAAACAACTTCCCTTGTGGCTTCGGTAGAGGCATAGTCTTCCGCACGTAGCACTGATGAAGCCGGCGCAAAGACAGGCAATTCAGCAGCCCTAAAGAAGATACACAGGCTGCAGGGAAGGGATTTGCGGCCGAGCCGTCAGTGCAGAAAAAGAGCGGTCGAAGCTCGCATGCGCGTCAGGGAAGGGCAGTTCTATGCGTTTCACACCACGTCTGGCGAACCGTGCGAGTCGCGGTTTGCGCGTCGTCATTGTCATAGAAAACATGAGCTTCACGTACGACACGCGCGTGAAGAACATCGTTCGCACGCTGGCCCGCGCGGGGTGCCGCGTGTGGGTCATTTCGCCCCGATACCGCGGCGATCCATTGCGGCGCGTGGACGGCCAGGTGACCAGCCTCCATTTCCCCATGCCGCCGCTACCGGACGGATTTCTCGGTCACGTGCTGGAATATCTCCTGAGCTTCGTCTCTATTACCTTCGCAACGCTCGCTGCGTTCGTCGTGCTGCGGTTCGACGTCATTCACATCTGCAACCCGCCCGACATCTACTTTCCGCTGGGCAGGCTCTACCGCCTGCTGGGAAAGAAGTTCATCTTCGACCTGCACGATCTGTGTCCCGAGCTGTGGGACGCGCGGTTCAGCAGCTCTCGCGTCGTTCACAAGATGCTCCTGCGGCTGGAGCGCTCCACTCTTACAGCCGCAAACCACGTGCTGGCCACCAGTGAGACATCACGCCAGCGCGTCTGCAGTCGCACCGGCCTCGGCGCGGACCGCATCAGTCTCGTGCGCAACGGCCCGGATCTGATGAATTTTCCGGCGCCCGCGCAGGCGGCCGCTGTTCCAGGTGACCCGGTGGAAGTGGGCTACATCGGCGACATGAATCGGCAGGATGGCATCGACAGCCTGCTCGCGGCCGCTCACCACATCCGATATGTACTCGGCCGCACCGACCTGCGCTATGTGCTTATTGGGGACGGCGGCGAATTCGCGTCCCTGCGTGAACAGGCGACCTCTCTGAAGCTCAACGACGTGGTCCAGTTCACCGGCCGCATGCCGCCCCGCGAAGCGATGGCGCGCCTCGCCAACTCCACCCTCTGTGTGCAGCCGGATCTCAAGAATTCCTTCAACGATTCCTGTGTGATGGTGAAGTCGCTCGAGTACATGGCGCTGGGCAAGCCGCTGGTGGCATTCGATCTCACCGAGACGCAGAACGTTTGCGGTGAGGCAGCGCTCTATGCCACACAGAACAGTCCTCAGAACTTCGCAACGCAGATCGTGAAGCTGGCCGACGATGCAGGGCTGCGGCAGCGCCTGGGGGAACTCGGCCGGCGGCGGATTGAGGAAGGTCTGGCGTGGTCGTTTTCCGAGGTGCGGCTGCTCGAGGCCTATCAGGGGCTGCATCCAGGCGGTCGCAGTCCGTCGGCGCACTCCAGGTCACCTGCTCACG